>CAZLRN010000232.1:0-7613 GCA_964561715.1 uncultured Spirochaetales bacterium | reverse complement strand
ACCTATTGCTTCGCAATAGGTTTAGGTGTTGCTGGCGCAACACCGGGGATTGCTAGCGCAATGGCTATGCTACGCAATAGGCAGGCTTCGCAATAGGTAGTTGCCAGCACCATGGCGGGGGCTGGTGCCAAGGCGCGATTTGACTTCCAGCGTTCGCTGCTTTAAAATCAGCTGGCAATTCAGGATCCCTACTTTGCGCAGCTCTGGAGGAATGGAGTGGATGTAACCATCAACCCGGGAATGATCGGCGGTGAGGTTCGAATCCCAGGCTCGAAATCTCACACCATCAGGGCTCTAGCTATCGCTTCGCTTGCAACTGGAGCCTCTCGCATCATCCATCCTCTGGATTCGGAGGACACGCGAGCCTGCGTAGAGGCCTGTAGGGCTATGGGAGCAGAGATCACCGAAGAGGGAGACGCATGGCTGGTTAGAGGAACCGGAGGAAATGTTACCACACCGGATGACATCATCGATGTGTCGAATTCGGGCACCACTCTTCGGGTTCTCATGGGGCTGGCAAGCCTCGGCAAAGGCTGGTCGCTCTTCACCGGCGACCAGCAGATCAGGCGTCGACCCATCGGTCCTCTTCTCCAATCCTACGTTGATCTGGGCTGTCAAGGTTTTTCGGCCAAAGGCAACGGATGCCCGCCCCTTGCGCTCCGAGGACCTTTGGGTGGAGGCCGTACGGAGATTGCATGCCCCACATCTCAATTTCTGACGAGTCTCCTTATAAGCTGCCCTTTGGCCGAAAGGGATACTGAAATCATAGTGACCGAGCTCAACGAAAGACCTTACGTCGAGATAACGTTAGATTGGCTCGACAGGCAAGGAATTCAATATGCCCACCAAAACCTAGAAAGCTTTCGCATTCCAGGCGGGCAACGCTACAATAGCTTCGAAAGGGATATACCAGGCGATTTTTCATCAGCTACCTTTTTTCTGTGCGCTGCTGCCGTCAAGGGCTGCCGTCTGACTCTGAACGGGCTCGACCAGAACGATTCACAGGGGGACCGAGCGGTTGTCGGTATTCTAGAACAGATGGGATGCCGTATAGAGACGCTGGGGCAGAGCCTCACCATTACTGGCGGCTCTCTGAGGGGACTGACGGTGGACCTCAATGCCATTCCTGATGCCCTGCCGGCGCTGGCTGTCACAGCTTGCTTCGCCTCCGGCACAACTCGACTCGTAAACGTTCCTCAGGCAAGGCTCAAAGAGACAGATCGTATCACGGTGATGAAACAAGAGCTTAGCAAAATGGGGGCCGAGATCGAGGAGCTGAACGATGGTTTGATCATCAAGGAGAGCCCCTTAAAGGGCGCCCAGGTAAACGGCCATCTCGATCATCGTGTCGTAATGTCTCTGGCGATCGCTGCCCTCGGCGCCTCCGGTCCAACGACTATCGAAACCGCCGAATCGGTGGCAGCGACCTTTCCCGAATTCTTCGATCTGCTTCAAGAGATCCGACTCGACTAAGAACGGGCTTGCTCGATAGAGCCCTGGAACTCTTTTATCATTTTCGCCAAATCAACCTTGTTCTCCAGGACGGCTTTTCCCGTAATGACTCCCTCCACTCCTTGGTGCCTCAATCGCCAGACCCTCTCTATGTCCTCATTCGAACCGATACCACCTGACAGGATTACCGAAAGCCCCGATCTCTCGGCTATGCGGTTTGTGCCCTCGATGTCAGGACCGCTCAGGGTTCCATCCTGAGTGATATTGGTATAGATGATCGTTCCGATGCCCATTGCCTTGATCCGCATTGCGAGAGCTTCGTCGGTTGTACCTCCGTCGGCCTCCCAGCCCTTGACTCTGACCATCCCATTGACTACTGCAATATCACCGGCAAATCGTTCCCCGAAACTCTTCACCCACTCTTCGACGGCATCAGGTTTTCGCACCAAAATCGTGCCGAGAACCAGCCTATCGACACCCGCCTCTAGCAGCTCTTCAACATCTCGCACAGATCGGATTCCCCCGCCGGCCTCGACCTTGCAGGAAACGGATCTTCGAATTCTTCGGATGACATCCCGATTGTTTCGTCCCTCGCCCTTTGCAGCATCCAGGTCGACAACATGGATCCACCGTGCACCGGCCGTTTCAAAGCCCAACGCTATTTCTTCAGCCTTTGTTGAGTAGACGGTCTTTTCGCTGTAGCTGCCTTTAAAGAGCCTTACGCACTCGCCATCTATGAGGTCAATCGACGGAATAATCCACATTTCGCCACGGTGACACGGACTCGAAAGTTTTGTCAAGAAATGCTGTAATATATATACTCTGCTGCAGCCTCGTGCAGCTGCCTATACTTATCGTTGGCTGCGCCCACAACCCAAGCAATTTAGCCTATTTTCTATATGCATGCCAACTACTTGCTCCGCAAGCTGCTTGCTCTGCAAGCTGCTTGCAGAGCAAGCTTGTGGCAATTACTTCGCAAAATCTTGTTGAAATAACAAGATTTTGCTCCATAATTGCATAGCGTGCACGAAATAGAAATGGAGAGGATTCTGATGGCTTATCAACTGGACAAGGGCGTCTTTCGCGTCAAATGCGGCGTTCCACAATTTACAGGAGCTTTCGAAATCAGATCCGAACAGAGCCAAGGAAGTCTACTACCAAGCCATGGACGACATCTTCGGCGTCATCACGAATCTCGAGAACCAACTAGATGACTTGGATAAGAAGCTCAAGAAAGAGATGATTAAAAGCAAGAGCTACCGAGAACGAGTCAAAGCTCTCGAGAAAGAGGTGGTCGAGACTTCCAAATCGAAAAAATGACTGCTGAAGGAGTAAACCGATGCCTGTAGGATCAAGCATGTACGAAATCCTAGCTTTTAGATACGCCGGACCCTTCGAAGGATCAGGGGCTCTTCTCATGTGGTTGCGAGATTGGGACGTTGTGTCGCAAAGATGCTACTACATCTGGTGCATCCGAAACGAAAAAGAAACAATCGTTGTGGACACCGGTGTCTCTCCTGAGAGAGCTGGGGAAATGAACCTGGCGGGATACATCAATCCGGCCGAGATGCTTTCAAGGGTTGACGTGGATGCTGAGCAGGTCAAACACGTTATTCTCACTCATATTCACTGGGATCACGTCAGTGGCGTAAAGCTCTTTCCAAACGCCACGTTTTATGTTCAGCAGCGCGAGTTTCAGTTCTGGATCGATGATCCCGTCGCCAAACGTCCTCCCATTGCAAGATCCTCGGACACCGAAGCCAACAGCTATCTTGCCTCTCTCGAAGGATCCGATCGCCTCGTACTTCTGGATGGAGACTGCAAGATCATGCCGGGTATCGAATGCCTGCTCTCCCCTGGGCACACGGTGGCACTGCAGGCGGTGGCGGTCGAAACCGCAAAAGGAACAGCCATCGTCGGTTCTGATTGCGCGCATCTCTTTCGAAACTTTCACGAAGAGTGGCCAAGTGCGATAATCACCAATCTCGTGGAGTGGCTGCAAACCTACGAAAGGCTCAAAGCCAGAGCTTCGGCACCAGAACTGCTCTTTCCGGGACATGACCCGCTCCTGACGGAGAATTATCCGCAGATCGCCGAAGGAATAACGAAGCTGGTTTGAGTAAAAGACCTGGCTTTAGGGCAATCAAGGGCATAGGAGTTAGCACGAAGAGCTATAAGCGCTTCCCACTCTCCACTCTGAGGATCCGTCCCTGAGTGGAATGCGGCGCTCTGGCGGTCCAGTCGAAGACGCGGCCCATGTTGTTTCGCGTGAAATAGCGGGCTGTATCCTCAAAGGGAGGCCTGCCTGGATCAGCTATAATTACGGCTCGAACACCGGAAACGATCGCCCGACGTATCAACGCCTTCAGTGGCTCGACCATAGTGTCCCAAAAGCAGATATCCGATCCAATCACAACATCTATGCCTGCCAACAAACTATGATTCAGACTGTCGAAGTCCAGGCTCATTGTGTCTATGTTTACGCCGTTTAGTCGTGCATGAAGCCTGAGGTACGGAAACACCTCAGGATCACTATCAACGCCGGTTACGGTCGCCCCGTGTCCCTTGGCACAGTAGATTCCAGCCAAACCCCAGCCGCACCCTACATCCAGAACACGACTGTCCCTCCCCATTCCGCAGCTGTGGATGTAGTCGATCAGCAGCCAGCTGGCAGACCACTGTTTCGTGCCATGGATTGTCGGGATATGTTTCCTCTTGAGCTTCCGTATCCTGCTGTTTCTCGAAAGCAGAGCCCGAACTCCATAGGCGTTGACTTCGCTCCTGCATGACTGCGACACTTTTTCGAATACCCTCCTCAAGCGCCGGCTCTACCGCTCCTTATCGGATTGGTAGATGACATCATCCTTGTCCACGTACTCGTGCTCGAAAACATCCTCGTTGCTCTGCTTCGAAACCACGTACTCATAGGTCGTATAACCCCCCGAAAGGTTGTAGAGGTCCTCGTATCCATTTTGGAAGAGGATGCGATAGGCCACATAGGCGCGTTGTCCAACCTCACAAAAAACGACGATCTTTCTATCTCTGGGAACCTCGTCGAGCCTCTGACGAAGCTCCGTATGGGGGATGTTCACGGCGCCATCGATCGTGCCCAGCTCATACTCCCCTGGCGTCCTGACATCGATCAGGAAGACTTTTTCCGGATTCATCCGCACCACTTCGTGCCAATGAACGATCTTTATGATTCCGTCCAGAATGTTTTCAGCGACGAATCCGGCAACGTTCACCGGATCCTTTGCCGAGGAGAAGGGAGGAGCGTAGGCGTGTTCGATCTCCTGCAGGTCATAGATGTTTCCATTCTTCTTCAGCACCGAAGCAAACACGTCAATCCGCTTGTCTACGCCGTCGTAGCCGACAATCTGGGCTCCGTAGAGCTTTCCCTCGCCTGGGGTAAAGAGAATCTTGATGGACTGGGGCATCGCCCCCGGATAGTATCCTGCGTGGGAGCCGCTGTGGGTAATAGAGGTGATGTAAGGTATCTTCTCCCTCTTGAGCATCTTTTCCGAAAGCCCGGTTGTGGCTACTGTGAGATCGAATATCTTCGCTATGGCTGTTCCGATGGTACCGGAATACCTCCTTCTGTTATTGAAGACGATATTGTCAGCAACAATCCGGCCCTGCTTGTTGGCGGGACCGGCCAACGGTATCAGAACATTTCGACTGATGAGGGGATGAAAGGTTTCGATAGCATCACCCAGCGCAAAGATGTCTGGATCGCTGGCCTGAAGGTAGGCGTTTGTTTCGATACCGCCACTGCTCCCGATTTTCAACCCCGCCTCCTGAGCCAGCGACACGTCGGGCCGGACGCCAATCGAAAGCAAAACCATATCGGTGGAGAGCTCCCTCCCGCTCTTTAAGCGGACTCTGAGCCCGTCTGCCCTCCCGGACCTCTTTTCCTGCTCAAGAGAGGTAACGCCGTCGTTCAGATAAAACTCGACGTTTTTAGATTTGAGATGCTGATGAACCTCGGCGGCCAGCTCATAATCGAGCACGTTGATCACCTGGTCGAGCAGTTCCACGATTGTGACAAAGATTCCTCGACGATGCATATTCTCCGCCATCTCGAGGCCTATGTAGCCAGCCCCGACGATCACGATCCTCTCGACCTGGCCGCTCTTGATCGCCTCCTCGATACGATCCATATCCGGTACATTGCGTAGAGTGAACACCCCCGGCAGGTCGATGCCGGGAATGGGCGGTTTCACGGGATTGGCGCCAGGAGAGAGCACCAGTTTGTCGTAGGGCTGCTCGTACTCCTTCCCGGAGTCGATTTCCCTGACGATGACGGCTTTCTTTGCAGGGACTATGCGGATGACTTCGGAGCGGATCCTCACATCGATGTTGAAGGCGGCGTTCATCTTCTGGGGAGTCTGAAGGAACAACTCCTCTCTCTCCTCGATGGTGCCGCCAAGGTAGTAGGGGAGCCCGCAGTTGGCATAGGAGATGTAATCACCTCGCTCGAAGAGGATGATCCTGGCTCTTTCGTCGAGCCTCCTCAGACGAGCCGCAGTAGTTGCGCCCCCGGCGACTCCGCCGATTATCACGTATGTGGCCATGTTTCACTCCGCATGTCGATGCTTTTGATGAAGATGATTTCGCAACAGGAAGTATTTTCTATATACTAAAGAAAATTAGCAGAGTCAAACCTGCACTCTCTAACCCCATTGAAACAAGGATCTTTGGAATGATAGATAAAAGCCAGGACCGGTGGTTCGAGAATCGCATCCTCAAACGCTTTCTCTCCTATGTCACGGTCGACACCGCCTCTGACAGACGGTCTAAAAAGAGCCCCACGACTCCTGGTCAGTGGAAGTTGGCCAAAAAACTCCTCAAAGAGCTCCAAGCTCTCGGGATAGAGGATGTCGAGCTGGATGAAAACTGTTTTCTTACCGCTTTGCTCCCACCTCGAGGGCAAGCTAAGGGAACTCCTGTGGTGGGCTTTATGGCCCACATGGACACGAGCCAGGATGTATCGGGTAGCGGAGTCAAACCTCTCGTGCACAGAGACTATAACGGAAGAGCGATTCGTCTGAAAGAAGGAAAAATCCTCGATCCCAGAGAGTTTCCCGACCTCAAGCGATACAGGGGGCAAACAATTGTAACCAGTAACGGCACGACCCTTTTAGGGGCCGACGACAAAGCCGGCATTTCCGAGATCGTAACTGCCGTCGAATATCTAACTAGACATCCCGAGGTGCCACATGGCGGGATCGAACTGCTGTTCACTCCGGATGAAGAGACGGGGTTCGGGATGAACAAGTTTCCCAGAGGAAAAATCAAGAGCCAGTTCTGTTATACCCTTGATGGAGGGGGAGAGGGGATAGTCGATTCCGAATGCTTCGAGGCCTACAAGGTCGAAATCGATTTCATCGGAAAAAGCATTCACCCTGGAGAGGCCAGGGGTAGGCTCGTAAACGCGGTAGAGATGGCATCATCGTTTATCTCAATGATCCCCAAAGAGGAATCCCCCCAGGCAACAGACAAGCGATTCGGATACTACATGCCCATCGAGATCGCCGGCAACGCCGAAAAGGCTTCGGCGGCGTTTATCGTGCGAGATTTCGAGCCTGCGGGGTGTCGCCGCCGCATCAAAGCCCTACAGGCTATCGCCAGGGCCATCGAGAGCACCCATCCTGCTGGAAGGGTGACACTCAACGAAACCAAGCAGTACTCCAACATGAGCCGATTCCTGAAAAAGCACCGAGGGGTGCTGAAACACCTCGAACAGGCTATCAGGCAAACCGGCATCGAGCCGAAGTGGAATATCATCCGTGGCGGCACCGACGGCGCCAGACTGAGCGAAATGGGGATTCCCACGCCCAACATCTTTACAGGGGGCTACAACTTCCACTCTCCTCTCGAGTGGGCTGGCCTACCCTCCATGGTCAAAGCGGAACAGACAGTGGTGAATCTTGCAAGGATCTGGGCAGAGAGCAGTTAAGGCGATCTTGAGCTTCTAGTGCGGTTTTCTCACAAACAATATTACTGCAATGGTAACTGTATATATGGGAATGAGCTTCCTTGCTGACCGAAGAGAGAGCAAAAAATAGAAAATCGCTAAAGTCCAGAGATGATGAAAATTGCTGGTGTTTGTGAGACAATATGATGTGACCTCCGCACTTGCAAAACCGTGGATTAGCCTT
>CAZLRN010000231.1:0-7618 GCA_964561715.1 uncultured Spirochaetales bacterium | reverse complement strand
GTGTAGAGTACATCTTGAGACGTCGAATCCAGATTCTTCAGCAGATCGACTGTACACAGAGCGGCGTTTTGGGGGAAATCGATAAATTTTTCCTTTCTGGGGAGCCAATTGTATCTGTCTTCAAGTGGCTGGATTTTTCCCGTAGAATTAAGGTGAAACAGATAGTGCAAGGTGGGCAAATACTTTCCCTGGGTTGATCGATATATCCTTCTGGCTGCATACCGGGGGAGGTTGAGTCCGGGAAACACGGAACTGGCCAGCAATTTGATTTCTTTCCAGCCAATAGCGCTGACCTCGACTACCCGCAAGTTAAGTTCCATAATCTCAGCCGGAATTTCTTCCTGAGATGTCATCAAGATCGGCAGAAAAGAGGAATGCTCCATAAAATTTCGCAACAATCGCGCCAGCGCCTTGATGCTTTCTGAATGATACTTCTCTAGATCCTCACAGATGAAAAGGGTAGGGAACAACTTCTCATCCAGCATTCGTATGTAAGACGTCAGATAAAGATCGTAGGCGCAAAAAAAATCTTCGTAGAGCCGATCGGGACACTGCACCTGATCTTCTTGATTCTTGAGATACCTGATAAGTCTTGAAGCTTCGAGCCAAATCTTCGATTCGGTTTTGCTCAAGTTTTGCGGTACTTTGTCGATGAGGTTTGAATTAATGCTGTTTAAAAATGGATGAATGGGCGCTTGGCGCCGAAAAATGGTGAATAGCCTGATAGGCAAGATCCCTTCTTCGTCCCCGTAAATCTTATAAGCAAATTGGGATACAGCACTTCGACGGCCATATTCGCCAGGACCTCTTAAGATAAGCCCCGGTTCGTCTCTACCGTTGTTCAACCTTGGAGCAAGTTCATCCAATATAGTGCTTAGCAGCCTCGGGCGAGAGAAGGATCCACTCACCTCCCTCTGCTCGATGCGTTCTTGTGCCATGGATTCTCGCGCGCGCCAGTAGCTCTCATCCTGCTCAAACGAAAAAAAGTCCTTTAGAAAGCTTTTAAGCTCTGTGTTCACCCAAATTTCGTTTTCTCCATTGATGGACAACAAGAGATTACGGACGTAGGATAGCAGATCCTGCCTCTTGTTCTCGATCAGGAGACCAAGCAACACGAATCCGTACAACTGCTCTTCTTGTTCACTCAGATAGGCGCGAAGCGTAGAGATGCAATCTGCAACTTTGGCTGCGCTGACAGCTTTCTCATCCCCAATCCTCGCCAGCAAGAGGTCATTTCGGTGAATAAAGGAGCCGTCGTACTGAGTAGTAATAATGTCCTGAATCGACTCGCGAATCGCCAACGCGGATTCTTCGTCTAACTTTAGGAGTTGGGTGTAGTAGAGTATTTGAATCCCAATATAAATCATTTTAATGCTAGCTGAAGGTCGGTAATGGTACGAAGTAAGAAAGCCGATCTCGACCTGTGATTGCTGCTCTTAATCAAACTTCAATTCGGGTGGGGGAATACCACCTTCCCACTGATCATTGAGATCCTCGGTGAATGGCTTCCCATAGATCGTTTCAAAGAGAAGCCGGAAGTCTTCTGGAGCGATGTCCATAAACTGCAGTCCTATATAGAGGTGATATCTGTCTTTGAATTTGCGGATGATCCTGGCGCCGATCTGCATGCTTCTGCCTTTAATCCTCAATGTGACTTTGAGATCAGTATGGATCAGGAGATCTCTGGAGAGTTCCTTCGTGGGATTGGCGAAAAGCAGTCCCGATGCGCTAAGATCGATTATCTGAGTCTCGAACTCCTTCTCCTGGTTAGCTAGGGAAGTAAAATAACCGTTTACTTCCAGTGAGTAGCAAAGCACTTTCGCAAACTGATACACATACTCGATGATCGCTTCGCTGATACTCTCCTTTCTATTAAGGTTGTTATACACATGAATGTAGCCTACAAAATACTGGTTGTACATCAGCGGACAGTAAATCTCAGAAAAAATACGGTTTCGGAATTTTTCGTCAAGTCTGTTCTCCAATCGTGCATTGAGAACGCTGTCAGAAAACTCCGAGTCACCTTCCTGCTTAATCATCTCTCGTTTGGTGAGGATTCTGCTATCGGGAAACGGGTCGTGAAGGGCGTATCCCTCTTTGATCGAGGGAACCCAAATGATCTTGGCGGTTTTAAACATGAGAGTCTCCTCAAAGCCGGATGGATCACGATTACGTAGCATCACAATATCGTTGTTGGAGACCATCTTGTTTATCTTGCTCCTAAAATCTTTGATGAGCCCATCGATACTCGACTCATCAAAGCTTTCGGCCGACTCGGGCCTCTCAACCGTGAAGTATCTGCTTGTCTTTGGGAAATTCAGCTCAATATTTTTGCCTTTGAGAGTGAAAAATCCCTCGACATCTTCGGGGGTTTTGATACGTTCGTGTTTCCTCTGCAGCTGTTTGTATACTCCTTCCGGCTGAGTAATGATAAGCCTATTTTGCTCTCTGGCCTTAATCGTGGAGCTAAAGGTGTGCATATTGTTCTGAAAGAAGAGATAGATATGAACTTCCTCTCCAATTTCGAAGTCACTCGAAGAAAGTGTCTCCAGAGTTAGAGTGGTTTCCGTAAAATCTACAAGCGTAGCTTGAATTTCTTTTTTATCACCATGAATGCTCGCCTGAATCTTGCGATCAACCACGCTTTTGAAGATAAACTCTTTTTCGATCCTATTGATTTCAGTTCCCATTAGGCTTCCTAAAATGTGTTGTTAAAGAGAAGATTATAGCTCGTCGGAACAAACTCCTCATCACTACGAACATAGCTTTCCTCTAGCCGCTGCAGGTCTACCTGAACGTCTGTTATCAACCATTGCCCGCCTCGTTTTGCTAGATAGATATCCCCTTCAGAGATGCCTCTTCGACTTAAAAGCCTGACGGGAACGTGGGATGAATCATCGTCATCTATTTGAATCAGCCCGATTCTATATTCGGTCGGTCGAATATTCCTTTTGAGATAGTATTGCAGTGAATCTTTAAGCAAGGATCGGTTCTGGTCGTCGAAAAGCTCGTCCTTCAACTCATTCTCAACAAGAGAGAGACAGAAATGATTTACTCGAGCGAGAATTAAGCTCTCCTCACCCTTGTTTTTGTAGTAGTCCGCCAGCGGTCCGATCTTGAAATCATCGGGCACATCTCTCCTAACGAAGCTTTGTGAGAAGAAGACCTTCAGCTCGCTTTCTCCCGCTTGGACGCCTTTTTGCTCTCCCTGCGCTTCCAACCTGGGGCTTGTACTGCGGTTTTGGGAGCTCTCACTGGTTTGCTTTTCTGTCGAATTCGCGGTTGCAGCAGATCCGCCAGGCTTCTTTGCATAACACGACATCATCAAGAGCGACGAAATAATAGCAATACAAAGAATATCGATAAGAGGATACTGTCGTGACACGAATCATTGTAGCAGAAGCGCACGATCAGGTCAAATCTGATATCCAAAGTCGACGAATCAATGGTATAATCAGGTTACATCTCTGTGAAGTGAGCCGCAAATAATCAGTCGTGATAAGGAAGCTTAGACAATTCTTAAAAGCGAGGAAAGCACTGTGGGAAAGCTACTGCAACCGGTGCGGCTTGTGCTGCTATGAACGGGAAAGAAAGGCAGGCAGACTGATTATCCATTACAATTCGCCCTGCCGCTACCTCGATCACGATACCAATCTCTGCACGATCTACGAAGACCGGTTTCGACTCTGTTCAGAGTGCAGAAAGGTCACCTTCCTTCATGCGCGGTTTTCTCGTTATCTTCCGGATACCTGTGGATATGTCATCCGGTATCGAAACCGAAAGGGCTCACGTTCTAGTAGGTAAACTCACTATCTCCAATAAACTCACGGAGAATCGATAGGGGCGGTACAAGAGTCGGCTTAATCGGTAAGAAGCTCTCCAAAAAGGATAGCAATCTTGTCGCTTCAGAATATTCACGTACATCTGGTTTCACCGTCCGCAGTAGAGGCTCAGCGTAGCTCTTCAGAACCGACAACTCGTAGTCAAGGGCTGAATTAAAGGCGACGTCTGCTGAGTTCTGAAATGGAAAGATGTATCTATCCTCTCCTCTTCCGACCGAAGCCCACATTCTAAGCGTGTCTAGAGCTGAATGCCCCCTAAACTGGGAATCCCGTACCATTCGTCGAATAAAACGGTTGTCAGTCGTACTTATGCGGTTGTGATCATCGAGGTTGAGCTGAGTCAGCGCGGAAACGTAAATTTTAAACTTCTGCTCCCGCTCGATGCCCGGAGTCAGTTTATCATTGAGACCGTGAATTCCCTCGAGTATGAGCACGGAGCGAGCAGGAAGCTGCAGGATTGTTCCCTTTTCTCTGCGCTTTCCCGTGATAAAGTCGTAATCGGGGATTTCGACGCTTTCACCATCGAGGAGGCGGCTTAAATCGGAGCTTAAACGGGGAATATCGATCGCCTCTAGGCGCTCGAAATCCAGCTTGCCGTTGGCATCCAGGGGTGTCTGATGCTTGGGAAGAAAATAGTTATCCAGCGAAATCGCAACAGGATTGCGTCCCCACACTCGAAGTTGAATCGCTAGTTTTTTTGAGAACGTTGTTTTTCCTGAACTCGAGGGACCCGCTATCAGAACGAGTTTGAGGGTATTTCGCTTTTCGCATATGCTGTCTGCAATGCTAGCGATTTTTTTATCGTGCAACGCTTCCGCAACCTGTACAAACTCTTTCACATTCCCTTGCATGATCAGCTGATTGAGATGCCCCAGGCAGTTCATGTTGAGAATTTTGCCCCAGGATTTGTATTCCTGATAGATGGAGAAGAGAACTGGGTTTTTCTGTACGGGGGGAATCGTTTGATCTCCTCCTTTAAGGGGAAATCGAAGCAGAAACCCTGGTGGATAGTTGCATAGATCAAAGGTCTTCAGCAGCCCGGTTCGAGAGAGTAGTGGCCCGTGAGCCAGGTCCATATAATCGCCGCACCGATACATGAGAAACTTCGATTTGCTCTGATATTTCAAAAATAGTGCGGTGTCGGGCTGGTTGTTTTCTTTAAAATACTTAACCGCATCGCTGAAGGATATGGCAATATGTTCTATTCGGTGATCCTGTTGAACGATCTTTCTGATCTGCTTGGACAGCTTATCCAGATCTTCTGGCTCGATCCCATCGTATCCGTTAAAATAATAGTAGTAGCCTGCGCCAAGGGAGTGTCCAATCACGAGCCTACGCTTTGGAAAAAGCTTTTTTACGGCGATTGCCAGGAGGAAACAGAGCGTTCTTTTGTAGAGAATCGTCCCATCGACAGAATTCAAGGTGACCGGTTCCACTTCTCCATTTACCGGTATGGGATAGGAGAGACTTACGATTTCGTTATTCAGACGTACAGCGACAATTGGATCCGCCTCATCCTGGTGGCGGAAATCCTTGATGATATCCTCAGTTGTTGTTGAAAGATCGTATCTCTTTGTTTCACCGGAGGGAAGCTTGATTTCGAGATCCATCGACGTACCTAAAGGCTTTTAGCTTCGCTTGGAGTCAAGACCCTTGCAATTTCGATTTTTTTCTCCTTCGAAGTCTGTACGATTAGCTGTTCCGTAATCTTTTTTCCGTTCTGATCCTGGAGGAGCTTGACAAAGGGATAGCGGGGATTGCTGGAATTTGCTTTGTAAACGACCCCCCTTGTTTCGTTGCTTAAAAGCACGCAGGTCCCGAGGGGGTATAGAGAGAGCGAGTAGACCAGAGCTTTCAAAACCGTCTCATCGTAAATCTTACGATCTGTTGTCAAGAGCTCAAGCATTCCTTGATGGCCATCCTTGGGGTTTTTGTACGGCCTGTCGGATACGATGGCATCATAGGAGCAGCATACTGCGATTATTCGGCCATAGAGAGTGATTGATTCTCCTTTAAGCTTTCGCGGATATCCGGAGCCGTCAGCCCGCTCCTGATGTTCAAACACGCCAAGTGCAATGTTTTCGTGCGCCGAGAAGGATTTCAGTATTCTGTAGCCCAGCATCGGATGAGCCAGAATGGCCTTTCTCTCCTGCTCCGAAAGCGCGCGGGAGTTCAGATAGCTGGCGGAAGGTATTTTCAGCATTCCAATATCGTGCAGGAAAGCAGCGGTACCCAGCTCGATAAGCCGATGTGAAGGGAGTTTCAAATAATCGCCGATTGCAAGACTGAGTATAGCCGTGTTGACACTGTGAGTGATAAGATAATTCGTGACAGGATGCCTGAGGTTGGGGAACGTCAACATGAGATCTCTGTTATTTCTGATCACATCGATCATCTCTTTTATTTTCACCGAGATCGCACCGACGTCCATCGAATTACTGGTTGAAAAAGTGTGGAAAACAGTCTCGGTGAAAGAGAGAAGGTTGAAATAGAAGGAAGATGATTCCTGCTTTTGCTCCTGTTCGTTGATGTCCTGTTCCAGAGTCGGCAAGTTCAGCCTATCATTCGTGGTGCTTGTTGCAGCAGGTTTCGAAGACGGCTTACCATCCGTATACACGATCTTGTATTTCCAGCTTTTGAGCCTGTTTATCAGCTCCTGTGTTACAGGGATGTCAGGAGCGAGGAGGACATATTCATTCTCCAAAAAAACCGGTGCGTCAAAGTATATATTGGGCCTTAGATCTGACACCGGAAAGGTATCCATTGCACCTCCAGTTGACCCGCTAGAGCTAAAGTATTAAACTTTTCTCCCATTATAGGGGAATTTGATGAGATTTAAAACCATTTTTATCATTTTTAATATTGTCATCCTTTTCTCTTTCCTCTTCATATTCTTCATGCCTTTGATCCTTCTAGGGGCTGATCATTTTGGAGATTTCTTTCAGAAAAACTGGTTTATCGTTATTCTCTTTGTCGCAGCCCTTGGAATCTTTAATGCCTATTTCATTCGCAATTGGTACCTGTTTCAGCTACTCGAAAAGGAAGACTGGGTTACTCTCATCAGCTATTTGGAGAAGCGCATTATTCAAGATCACAGTTTTCGTCGCAGCTATATTAAAATACTCATCAACGCCTATCTAGTTACATCGAATACAGCTGCTATCATGAACCTGAAAAACCATATATCGGAAAATAAACCTACCCTTATCAAATACCTTGCGCTGCAATTCGGAATTCCCTACCTACTCGATAACAAGCCCGAGGAGTCTGAGAGGTATTTCGGAAAACTGCTCACTGAGAGGGGAGTCAAAGACATTGATTGGATTCGTTGGAACTATGCCTTCAGTCTAATGCAGTTGAAGCAGTTCGAGGGCGCAAAAGCTGAGTATGAAAGGTTTATGACGCACAAGTCGGACCCGATTCTTCACCTCTTATCACTCTATATGCTGAATTCCTTTCCACAGGTCGATACAGCTATACGGCAGAAAATGGAGAGCAATATTGCAGATTTCAAAAAAAAATACACGCCCACATCCTGGCAGGTGCGAATCGAGCGTTCAAAAGGCAATATTCAAACCTTGATCTTTTCGAAACTCATTTCTGACGCTGCGGATTGGATCTTTCAGTACAATCTTGTCCCGGATAGCCGGGTTCTTCACTGACCTGCTATCGCTTGGCCATATTATTTGCACCCAATCTTGACACCCAACTAAGAAAAGGATATATTGACCGTACCGACGCAGGGTAGAGCAGTTGGCAGCTCGTCGGGCTCATAA
>CAZLRN010000230.1:0-7625 GCA_964561715.1 uncultured Spirochaetales bacterium | reverse complement strand
CAAATCGGCACTGGAGGATCTGGAGCTCGAAAAGGAGCTGCTAGCCGACGAAAAGGAACGGGCAGAGCATCTGATGCTCGTAGATCTGGCTCGAAATGACATTGGCCGTGTGTGCAAATTTGGAACGGTCACGGTGACGGAGTATATGGGCATCGAAAGATACTCCCACGTAATGCATATCGTGAGCAATGTGGTTGGCACTCTGGACGACGAAAAGGATGAGTTCGATCTTATTCCTGCCACTTTTCCGGCCGGAACTGTAAGTGGCGCGCCAAAGGTTCGGGCCATGGAGATCATCGATTAGCTCGAACCCACACGACGGGGTCCCTATGCGGGCCTGGTCGGCTACTTTGGCTTCAACGACAACTTCGATTCCTGCATCACGATTAGGACCATGCTGATAAAAAACGGCAGCGTCTACGTCCAGGTCGGAGCCGGAATCGTAGCCGATTCCATACCCGAAAACGAGTACGCCGAAACCCTCAATAAAGCCAAGGCGCTCTTCACTGCCATGAAAATGGCCAAAGGGAGGTGATTCATGATTCTAGTTATCGACAACTTCGATTCCTTTACATATAACTTGGTGCAGCTCTTCGGAGTTCTTGGACAGGAAGTGAAGGTGTATCGCAATAACGCGCTGACAACGGAGGAGGCCGGCAGACTGCGTCCGGACTACCTCGTTATATCCCCGGGTCCCTGCACCCCGAAGGAGGCAGGCGTTTCCGTGGATATGATACGGTACTTTGCGGGCAAAATTCCCGTATTGGGAGTCTGTCTCGGTCATCAGGCCATCGGTGCTGCCTTCGGTGCCGAGATTGTGCCTGCCTCCAAGCTCATGCACGGAAAGCTCAGTGAGATTCAGCATGACGGCAAAACGATTTTCAGCGATCTTCCCCAGGCCTTTTCGGCAACTCGATACCACAGCCTGGCGGTGGATGCGAAAAGCCTGCCGGAATGCCTCGAAGTCAGCGCACAGGCTAAAGACGGTGAGATCATGGCGCTACGGCACAAGGAATTCGAGGTGGAGGGGGTTCAGTTTCATCCGGAATCTGTGGCCACGGAGCTTGGCAGAAAAATCATCGAAAACTTCCTCGCCAGGACCAAGGAGGGAAACGCTTTCGATCTGCGTCATATTCTCACAAAGATCACAGCAGCGAATGATCTTACATCGGAGGAGATGACCGCTGCCATGAATATTATTATGGAAGGCCGAGCGACTCACGCTCAGATCGGATCGTTCATCACGGCTCTCAAGATGAAGGGAGAGACCATAGACGAGATAAGCGCAGCAGCCGCTGTAATGCGGGAAAAGGCCCAACGTGTAGCTGTCCCCCGAGACGTTACCGTTGTCGATACCTGCGGGACCGGGGGTGATGGGGCCCATACCTTCAACATCTCCACCCTTTCGGCTCTTATCGCCGCAGGGGCCGGGGTGGTAGTGGCTAAACACGGCAATCGCTCCGTATCCAGCCAGTGCGGAAGCGCCGATGTGCTCAAGGAGCTGGGTGTGAACATCGAAATCGATGCCGCTACCATGAGCGCCTGTCTCGAGCAGGTGGGGATCGGATTCCTCTTCGCTCCAACACTGCACAGCGCTATGAAACACGTGATCGGACCGAGGCGCGAGATCGGTGTTCGAACGGTCTTCAACATACTCGGGCCGCTGGCCAACCCGGCCTTTGCGGATGCGCAGGTGATGGGGGTTTACGATAAAGAGCTCATCCCGATTATGGCTAAGGTCCTCAAGAACTTGGGGTGTCGCAGGGCTCTCGTCGTTCATGGCTCCGATGGTCTCGACGAGATAACTCTCACGGGCAAATCCTACGCCACGGAGCTCAAGGAAGGTGCGTTGATAGACACGGTAATTGATCCGGAGAGCTATGGCTTTCGCTACTGTAGACCTGATCAAATAAAAGGCGGGACCGCCGCTGAAAACGCCAAGATCGCCATCGACATACTCTCCGGCAGAGAGAATGGACCCAAGCGCGATATAGCCCTTCTCAACGCCGGGGCTGCGATCTATGTATCCGGAGAAACCGACTCTATGGAGAAGGGCATAGATCTGGCCAAAAGGGCTATCGACTCAAAGGCAGCCTTGGAGAAGCTCGAGAAATTGAGAAGGATCTCCAATGGCAATTGAAACACCGTCGGTTCTCCGACGGATCCTCGAAAAAAAGAGAGCGCGCTTAGAGGAGGCAAAACGTCTCCATCCCCTGGCAGAGCTCAAAGGGGCCGTCAGAGATTTGGAGCATACAAAAGACTTTCTCCAAGCCGTGGGCAGTGCCGACACACCGGGCGGACCTCCCAGGATCATCGCCGAATTCAAGCGTCGCTCCCCCAGCAGGGGCGTGATAAGAGAGAAGTTCGATCTGCTGGAGATAGAGAGAGCCTATCGCGAGGGCGGTGCAGATGGCTTTTCGATTCTGACGGAAGAGGATTTCTTCGGCGGAAGGCTGGAATACCTGAGCATGGTCAAAGGTGTAGCCAAAGTCCCCTGCCTGAGAAAGGACTTTCTCTTCGATTCTTACCAGATCTACGAATCCAGGCAAGTCGGGGCCGATGCCATCCTGCTCATTGCAGCGGCGATCACGGATAGTCAAATCGAAGAACTCCTCGGTCTGGGCAGGGAGATGGGAATGGTGGGACTGGTAGAGGTTCACTCCGAAGACGAGCTGGAGAGAGCTCTTTCAGCCGGGGCCTCGCTGATCGGCATCAACAATCGGGATCTGCGAACCTTTGGGGTAAGCCTGGATACGACAATTCGATTGAAGCGACTCATTCCGAAGGATCATCCTGTTATCAGTGAATCCGGCATTCATACAAGAGAAGATGTGGTGCTGTTGATGCAGGCTGGAGTCCGGGCTTTTCTCGTGGGGGAACACTTCATGAGATCCGAAAACATCACAATGGCTGTCAGGCAGCTCAAGGGATCGCTATGACGCAGATCAAGATCTGTGGGATCACACGAATAGAGGATGCCCAGCTTGCTCTGAAGCTTGGCGTACAGTATCTGGGATTCAACTTCGCCAAGAGCCCCCGCAGGATATCGGCCAAAGAGGCGGCCGGCATCATCCGGCAGCTCCCGGATTCGATCCGAAAGGTAGGGATCTTTGTAGACGAAGAGGAAACCCGTATCCGTTCTATTGCTCAAGAGGCCGGACTGGATGTGATCCAGCTTCACGGAGAGGAGCGCCCGGAGATGTGCAGCAGATTCGATCGACCTGTCATCAAGGTGATCCGCACCACTGGTGAGGGGGTGTTGGAAAAGATCAAGAGCTACGATACGGACCTCTTTCTTCTGGAACCCTACGTCCCCAATAAGGCCGGGGGCACCGGGAAGACTGCAGACTGGGGACTGGCGAGACGAATCGTCGATTCCTTTCCAGACCGAAGGTTCTTCTTGGCCGGGGGGCTCAATCCCGAAAATGTGGCTGCGGCAATCCGTGCCGTATGCCCCTACGGGGTAGACGCCAGCAGTGGCCTGGAGGACAGCCCCGGGCTGAAGAATCATCGTAAGATGCAAGAATTTATCGATATTGTGAGGAATCTCTGATGGAGAGACGAGGATACTTCGGAAAGTTCGGCGGCATGTATGTTCCCGAAATCATCATGCCGGCCCTCGAAGAGCTGGAAAAGGCCTTCGAGGAATCGCAGAGGGATCAGGCCTTTGCAGAACAACTGTATCACTATCTGGCGACCTATGCAGGCCGACCTTCGCCCCTCACGTTTGCGGCCAGACTCACGGAGGCCTGGGGAGGCGCCAAGATCTACCTCAAGAGGGAAGATCTGAATCATACGGGGGCCCACAAGATCAACAACACGATTGGACAGGTGCTCCTGGCATTGAGAATGGGCAAGCGGCGGATCATCGCCGAGACCGGCGCGGGACAGCACGGTGTGGCAACGGCTACCGTAGCGGCTCGCTTCGGGCTGCCCTGCGTCGTGTATATGGGCGAGGAGGACGTCGAGAGACAGAGGCTCAATGTATTTCGTATGCGTCTCCTGGGAACCGAGGTGCGTTCGGTCCATTCCGGCAGCCAGACGCTCAAAGACGCCATAAACGAAGCCTTTCGCGATTGGGTCACCAACCTGAAAGACACCTACTACGTTTTCGGGTCGACTGTGGGCCCCCACCCCTATCCCCTTATCGTGAGGGAGTTCCAGAGGATCATAGGAAAAGAGGCTAAGGAACAGATTCAGAAGGCCGAGGGGCGCCTGCCTGATCTGTGCATCGCCTGCGTAAACGGCGGAAGCAATGCGATCGGTCTCTTCTACGAGTTTCTCCAGGACCCCCAGGTAGCAATCATTGGAGTCGAAGCGGCTGGTGACGGACTAGACACCGAGAGGCACGCCGCAACCATGACCAAAGGCCGAATCGGAGTCTTCCACGGAAGCAACATGTATCTGCTTCAGGACGACAACGGTCAGATCCATCCGACCCACTCCATCTCTGCCGGCCTCGACTACCCGGGCGTCGGACCCGAGCACTGCTTCCTGAAGGACTCGGGAAGGGCCAGTTATGTATCGGCTACCGACGATGAGGCTGTCGAGGCTTTTGTGGAGCTCTCCAGGCTCGAGGGAATTATCCCGGCCCTGGAAAGCGCCCATGCCCTCGCCCACGCGAAAAAGGTTGCATCGACGATGGACCCGGACCGGATCGCCATCGTCAATCTTTCAGGCCGGGGAGACAAGGACTGTGATCAGATGGCCCGGCGAATGGAGAATAAAAGATGATAGCATCGAATCGGCTCGTCCAACGCCTGCTCTCTATTCGAAAGAACAACGGGAAAGCCTTCATACCCTACATCATGGCGGGCGATCCCGGATGGAAAGCCACTCACAAGATCATCCTATCCCTCGACAGAGCGGGGGTTGCAGCCGTCGAGCTTGGGGTGCCCTTTTCCGATCCCATTGCAGACGGACCGGTCATCCAGGAGGCGGGGAACAGAGCCCTGGAAAGGGGAGTCACACTCGAGCAGATCTTCGATCACGTAAAAGCCCTCCGAAGTGAGACAGAGCTCCCGGTGCTCCTCATGGGTTACTGGAACGTCTTTCTCCAACATGGGCGGGAAGAGACTCTGGAGGATGCCAGAGACGCCGGAGTCGACGGATTCATTATTGCGGACCTTCCCCCGGAGGCAGAGGAGAACTTTTTCACGCTCGCCAAGGAGAGAGGTCTCTGCACCGTGCTCCTGGCCGCCGAACTCACCTCGGAATCGAAGCTCAGGCGGATAGCGCAAACAAGCACAGGTTTCATCTATTACGTTCCGCAACTGGGAATCACGGGGCTGGATCTCTCCATTACCCAGGCGATCGAGGAGAGGATTCGAAGGATCAAGACCATGACGGAGACTCCTGTGTGCGTTGGAATCGGAATCAAAACAAAGGAAGAAGCGACCAAGCTGTGCGCGACAGCAGATGGAGTGATTGTCGGAACCCGTATAGTTCAATTCATCAACGAGCACCAAAACGAAGAGGACATCGGGTCGCTCGTAGAAAAATTCGTCGGATCCCTCATGCCCGGCTAAGGAGTGGAACCTCCCCTGTCGTCTCTCACGACGGTGTAGTACCGACCGTTCATTTTTACCACTTCGATTTTTTGTTCAAAGACCTGGCTTAGAACCTGGCTTTTCAATCCCTCTTCGATATCACCGCAGAAAAAAACCTTTCCGTCACTGAGAATCATGATCTTTGTGAAGAGGGAAACGACTTCGTCCGCGTGGTGGGTGACATAGATGATCGAAGCTCCCCGCTTTTTGTAAAAAAGCGCCTGCATTGCAGAGAGAACCTCCTCCCTAGAGGTCAAGTCCAGCCCCCGGGAAGGCTCATCCAGGATCAGGATATCCGGATCGTTGATCATTGCCCGAAGCATGAGTATCTTTTGGCGCTCTCCGTCGGAGAGGATTCGAAAGGGATCCCGGGATCTGTTCCCCATGCCGATCTGCTCGAGCAGGGTCATGGCCTTCTCGACTTCTGCTTCCAGAGGTCTACGCCAGAGACCCGCCGACGCATCGACTCCTCCGATGATCACATCCATCAGAGGCTCGTTTTTGGGGATCATCGATGCAAGAGGCGTGCTCACGTATCCGATTCTCCTTCGGAGCTCCCTGATGCTGCTCCCCTCGCCATACCCCTTACCGAATCTCCTGATCCTTCCGCCGGAGGATTGCAGATAACCCGTGATCAGCTCCAGCAGCATGGTTTTGCCGGCCCCGTTTCTTCCGAAGAGAATCCAGTTCTCCGAAGCTCCGACTGTCCAGGTGACATCCTTGATGAGATATCGGCCCTCCCGGACGAAGGAAACGTCTCTAAGCTTGAGAAGCGGTTCGGCCATGTTCACGATTCGAAATCCCGGGATTCGCAGTCAAACACTACCTCACCCCCACATAAGGTTTTTTCGATGTGCAGCCGTTCATCCCCAGGAGCATATCGAAAGAGGCAGAGATTCGCCTCAATCCCCTCTTCCAGCTTACCGTAGCCGGCAGGCATTTCGACGATTGCAGCCGGATTCTGGGTACAGAGCCGGACGGCTTCATTCAGGCTGCGCCCGGTGAATTCCAAGAATCGGCAGATATCCCAGTCTAGAAGGTGGCCAGCCCCTGCAAGGATGCTGGTCCCTGGAAGTCCTATGTGGCCATCATCGTATACCTGCACCTCTCGCCCCTCCCACTGATAGATACCCGGCTCGTAGCCTCCAAATTGGACGACATCACTGACCAGGATGAGCCTCTCCAGGCCCTTTGCCCGCATAATGACCTCGACTACGTATGGGGGCAGATGAAAACCGTCCGAAATGATACTGGCGGCAAGCTCATCATTTGCCAGTTGCTGCCATAGGTAGTTGCTCAGCCTGGGCAGGGAGGTGTGGCTTCCGTTTCCGAGGTGGGTCGACATCTTGGCTCCTGCGGCAACGGCCTGTCTGATATCCTCCTCCTGAGCGTTGTGGTGCCCAAGAGACACGGCTACGCCGGCGGCTGCAACCCTCTCTATAAAATCGATAGCCCCGGGGCGCTCCGGCGCCACCGTGACGTACACAATTCCCCCCTCCGCGGCGGCCTGCCATTCTTCGAACTCCCCAAAATCCGGGTTCCGGATGTATCTCGGATCGTGGGCTCCTCTGGGACCGTCATCGGGGCACAAAAAGGGGCCTTCGACGTGCATACCCGGGATCGCCTTTTCAGCTTTGGCTGAGATCTTTCTAGCCCGAGAGATCGTTTCGAGATTCTTGAGAATCCGTTCCTTGGGACTCGAGAGGATTGTCGGAATATGCTGTGTGATTCCAGAGCGGGCCAGAGTCGCTATAAGGCTCTCGATGTGATCCACCGAAAGATCATCCAGGCTGTAATCGTCTCCCCTATAGCCGTTTACCTGTATATCGAAGAAACCCGGAGACACGTAGGGCAATGATCGCTGCCCGGCATTGTCGCCTTCACGGACGATACGAGCGATAATCCCGTCTCTGATTTCGATCTCGACAATCCGACCTTCAAATACGTCAACACCCCGAAGATTCATACGAGATCACTTATCGTTGGCTACGCCCACAACCCAAACAATTTAGCATACTTTCTATAATGCATGCCAACTACTTGCTCCGCAAGCTGCTTGCAGAGCAAGCTTGTGGC
>CAZLRN010000229.1:0-7648 GCA_964561715.1 uncultured Spirochaetales bacterium | reverse complement strand
GGCAATTACTTCGCAAAATCTTGTTGAAGAAACAAGATTTTGCTCCATAATTGCAGATTACTCTTAAGCTGCATCCTATACGTCAGACTCTGTTTTAGCAACCTGGAGTTGTAAGAGCCAAAACATTAGTGTTAATTTACAATACGAGGTGGTCATGTACAGTAAGATCGATGGGAAAATTAAAGAGAAATTGGCCTCCATCGTAGGTGGCAATAATATCGTCACGGATAGAGATCTGATGCCGGATTACACCGGAGATGAGTACTCTCTCGAAGATATTAGGGCTTATCCCGAAGCCGTTGTCAGGCCAGGGAGCGCGGAAGAAATCTCGCAGATAATGAAGCTCTGTTCACAGGAGATGATTCCTGTCACTCCTCGTGGCGGCGGTACCGGGTTGTGCGGAGGCTGTGTTCCTATACACGGTGGAGTGGTTATCACTTTCGAGAGAATGAATCGGATGATCGAGGTCGACGGAGAAAATCTCATGGCGGCGGCTGAGCCCGGAGTGACCCTCATGGATTTCTACGAAGCTGTAGAGGAGAAGGGGCTCTTTTTCCCGCCCCATCCCGGCGATGAGTCAGCGACTATAGGCGGCGTTATCTCCACAAACGCCGGCGGCGCGCGAGCTCTGAAATATGGGATCGTCCGCAACTTCGTTCGGGGCATCGAAGTCGTGCTGCCTGATGGCAGGATTATCACCGTGGGCGGCAAGTTTATAAAGAACTCCAGCGGCTACAGCCTCATGCATCTTCTGATCGGCTCCGAGGGAACACTCGGTGTGGTGACCAAGGCCTATATCAGCCTGCTGGCCCCTCCCAGGGTGATGCATACCCTCATCGTACCCTACAGCGATCTCCACGATGCCATCCGCTCGGTGCCCAAAATCATCCAGGGCAAAATCCTGCCCATGTCCCTGGAGTTTGTCGAGATCGATCCCATTCGGGTCTGCGAACATGCCCTCGATAAAAGGTGGCCCTGCCAAGAGGGAAACGCTCATCTCATGATCATTATCGATGCCACTGATGAAGAAGAGATCATGGAGCTGGCAGAAAAGATCGGTGAGATCTGTCTGGCCGAGAAGGCGATTGATGTATTTATTGCAGACAACAGAGAAAAGCAACAAACCATCCTGGATATTCGCAGCTATATCTACGAGACCCTCAAGCCCCACAGCTATGAAGTCCTGGATATTACCGTTCCAATGGCGGACATCGCTCGATACGTATCAGAGGTCCACGATCTCGAATCCGCGCTCGACACGTGGATACCGACATACGGACACGCGGCGGATGGCAATGTGCATAACCATATCATGAGATCTCGTTGGCAAGAGGGGGAATGGAGCGAGGTCGCTGGTTCTGACGAAAAGTATCGCCAGATTAGAGACGGGATTCATGAGCTGGGAAGAAAATATGGCGGAATCGTTTCGGGGGAGCATGGAATCGGCTTGGTCAAAAAGAAGTATCTGAGAGATTTTATAGGACAGGATCAAATCGATCTCATGAAGAGCATCAAAGCTGCCTTTGATCCTCGAGGCATACTGAATCCTGGCAAGATTTTCGAGTAGCTACTCCTGTTGTTTGATCCCAGCCGCAAACGCTCTTGATAGCCTACCAGTGAGTCTGTAGGTTTTTATCTCGTATTTTCCGATGTGATCGGCAAAACCGTTGCTTTTTTTGCTTATCCTTACCTCAGCTATGACTCGATCCTCCGTTGGGGAGATCTCTTCAACCCTTTCTAGCGCGAGAGCTGTCTCTATATTGAGAACCTTCTCCGTACCTTGAAGCTCGTAAATCCTCATCACAACACCTGTTCCATCCTTGTGCCTCTTCACAGATGAGACCATCACACCTTCTGCCTCGACGCGGATGAGTGAGAAGGCACCAGGCTCGAGCGATGCCGGTTGGAGCTGCCTGGCGGATCCGTTTCGTACAGCCTGTTTTTGGATAGATATGGGTATCAAGGGGCTGTTGAACCCAACCGCCTCCTGCGGTGTGCCAGCTGCAATGGGATCTCCCGTGTGGGGAAAGAGGGCATAGTCGAATGTGCTTTTGCCGCGGTCGGGTTCCGGATCGGGTGCGTAGCTCGTACGAACACAGGTCATCGAAAGGGCGCTTCCCACACATCTGAATCCATACCTGCCGTTGTTGATCAGGCTAAATCCTGATTGATCGTCTCCGATGTCCACCCACTTCTGACCAGGGTATTCAGTGCCATCGGCATTTCTTTCGATGATGCCGAAGGGTATGTCATACTTTGCCTTCGCAACGCGCGAGAGATTGGGTTTGAAGGTAACCCTGAGCAGAGGCCCATCCCTGTCAGGACCTGATACCTCGTTCCAATCGACAGTCGTCTTGAAATCGATTCGTCTCAGGCGCTTGTAGAAATAAATTCTTTGGTTGATTCTCGATCG
Organism: uncultured Spirochaetales bacterium; assembly: GCA_964561715.1. Taxonomy (GTDB): domain Bacteria; phylum Spirochaetota; class Spirochaetia; order SZUA-6; family CAZLRN01; genus CAZLRN01. The sequence continues at coordinate 5,235 of CAZLRN010000229.1, read as the reverse complement.
ACCCAGGCGATGCTGCACCGAGATTACGTGCATCACAGGTCCCCTCGATTCGACGCTCACTCTCGCCCCTCTGATGAGATTCTCTATGCGGGATATCGGACCGATGGTCCAAGCCGAAAGCCGGTGAGGTGTTTCGTACTCGATGCTGAAAAGATTATTGTAGTCAGGAATGTGATCGATCCAGTCCCTGACGGCGATCAACGCTTTTGCGTTTTCAATTTCTTGGAGCTCAGTGATACAGCCCGATTCTGCGTCAATAGTCATCCTGTAGAATTCGCTCTCGAGGCGAAGCTTTTGATCCGGGATTGCGCCGCTTGCTCCGTCTTTTTGTGATGCTGATTGCGCTGCCGTGCTATTTGACCCAGAAGCAGGATGGAGGGAGTACAACCTGTACCCAAAGGGGGGCACATCTTCGGCGATAAAATAGATTCTGCTCTCAAACAATTGCTTCGGTACCTCTGCTCCCCCTTCATCTCTCACGCTCCAATCTGCAGGTGTATTAGGTCTGTTTATCGCGACAATGTCGGTTCTCATGTGCCCCTGCAGATTCCATACCGCAAAGAATTGGCTCCCTGGCGTAGCGTCTACGAAATCCATTCCGTCTCGGGATATCAGCTCTCCGAGAATGAGCGATAGGCGCTCTGAGGTGAGTTGCTTGCTTTCCTCGACAACGCTCCGAAGCTGAGGCTCGGCCTGCTCATAGGTCGCGTGGATGGCACAGCCGCAGAAAATGTCGTGGAACTGGTTAAAGAGAACCGTTCGCCAGAGCAGCACTATAGCCGATTGTGATTGATGCCTCTCCGAAGTGTAGAGCTGCGCCAGAGCGTCCGCCACTTCGAGTTCCATGAGGCGATTCTCGCAGGCGCGCATGAGGTATTTCAAATTGGCGTGGCTGGTGTAGCAGCCGTCAAAGATGGGATTCAGCTCACCGGTAATCCGGGGCAGGCGATGCATTTTGTCGCGATCCAGGGCATCGAAAAACCTGTGAGCTGTGCTGAAGACGATACGGGGCATTGTCGGCAGGGAATTCAGGAATAAAGCCCTCTGGATATCCCTTCGCGTTGCACCTCCCCCATGATCTCCTACGCCATAGACGAACATCGCGTGTTTCAGGCTGCAGGACTCGAGGAGCTGCATCGAGATCTTCACAATATCAGTGGCATTGACAGTATTGTTGTAGACGCTGTTGAAGACCACGATTTCTGAACCATCTGGCCCCTCCCAGATGTAAAGGGGTCCGCTTCTGCCGCACCGCATATGGTAGTAATAGGTGATCCCGCTCTTTTTTAGGATCTGCGGTATGGTAGCCGGATGGCCAAAGGTGTCCGGCTCCCAGCAGACTCGGGACGAGGTGCCCAACCTCTTTTCACAGTGGAGCCGGGCCAGGAGGATTTGGCGTACCGTTGCTTCGCCTGATGCCATGTTGAGGTCTCCCTCGGTCCACGTGGCTGCCGTAACATCCCATCGCCGATGGGAAACATACTGCCTTATTTTTTCAAAGAGCTCGGGGAACTGGGTTTCAGCGATATCATACACAGCAGCTTGGCTTTGAGAGAAGCAGAACTCGGGATACTCTTCCATGAATCGAGCCATTGTGCTGAAGTCACGCCTGCAGACATCAACGGTGTCTTCCATCGTCCAGAGCCAGTTCATGTCGATGTGGGCATGTCCTATCAGATGGACCGTGAGAGCTTTCGCAGCATCCTCCAGGGGCACGAGAATCTCTCGTATCCTCCCGATTTCCCCTCTCAGATCTTCTATCGAGAAGTCCTCCTTTCCTGAAATCCTGGCATCGGCAGCGTGAATTGCCGCTTCGTAAATTTCACGCTTCTCCGAAGCCACCAGGCGCGTTAGGCAATCGCAGAAAGCCATCTCTTGGGGAAAGGTCTCCAGATCGAAAATCAGCTCCTCAACCTTTTCGTATTCGAGGGTTATCGCGAACCTGTCATTGATTCCATTGCTGCCGGTGTTCTCAATCCGTATGAGGATCTTGTAGACTCGACCCGGATCGGCCTCCTCAGTGACTACCGCCTCCGGAACGCAGAGATCCGACCAGTAGCTGGCTGAAAAGATGGTGCTTCCGTCTAGAATAACCTCCATTGGTTTGAGCGTTCTGGAATGCAGCAGGGCCCTGCTTCCGGATACAGATATCTCGTGGATGACATCAGGAACGGTGTAGTCCAGTCGGAACCAGAATTCGGCTTCTTCGGACAATTCGATGGGGAATTGCACAGGAGCCCAGCTTTCGCTTTCTCCGGGATGCTCCTGGGCGGGAGATGGAGGTCTCGAAACCGACAGTGGACGACTACGTGTTCGCTCGAGGAGAAGCCACTGATTTTCGGATCGGTAGATCTTGAGAGATTCAACTCGGCTCTCAATAACGCTTTTCCAGCCGTTTATCATCGATTAGACGAAACTATAACCTCCGGCTCACTAAAAGTAAATAAAGGATTTGACTTGACGAAATTGATCGCGGTATTATTAGATTACCAGCCAGAACAAAAAAACAGAATAGTTCAAGAGGTGCATTATATGAAAACCCGAACCTGGATAACGCTGGTTGTTGTTGTCCTTGCTCTCGGAATTGTTACCGGCGTGGCATTTTTCACGACTCGTAGCTTTCAGACCACGCTTGAGTTTACTCTGAGAGATGCGGTGAGCAAAGAATGGGTTCACCACTCCACTATTAAAATCCAGAACAGAGTTATCCGTGGATTCTTTGGGAAGGATTACACCTTCACCCACCTCGAGCCCGGCGAGGGTACTCTCTCGGTCTCCGCTCCCTCCTATACCGCGCAGGAGATTCCGGTGAAGATCAAGCGTGGTAAGAACGTTCTGAAGGATCCCATCGATTTGGTCGGATATGAAATTCCGACTCTCGATCACTTTATCGTAATAGAGGATATCGTGGACGGGGAGCTCGTCACCGAGGTGCGGCCTGTTGGCGAGGATGGCAAGGCGGTCGTGAACCATCCCTGTCTCGACCTTCGGATCCTGCTCCTGATTTCGACTCAGATGTACAACGGGAAAATAGCGAGAACCGAAACGGAAACCGGCTCGACGCGAGGAGAGGAGCTGTATCGTGGTCCGGCCGAATGGCGATGGGATTCTGATCCCAACACGGTCTTTCGGTACATGGTACCGATCCCTGTGAAAAAGGTGAAGCAGAGTGACGCATCGTACTGGGTGATCGATTACCTCATCCTTGTGCCTGATAGCCGCAATGTGACATCCGAGGAGCTAGATCAGATAGTGCAGGAGATCGGAGTGTTGAAGGATCCCGAGCAGCTGACCGCCAAGCTCGATACCTATAGGGGCAAGATCAAATACTTTCTGAATGAAAGTTGGAATGTTGAAGGAGCTCGTCTATGATTCAAACTAAAGAGCTGACTAAAATGTACGGCGACTTCACCGCCGTGAACAAGATAAATCTGAACATTCCCGAGGGTCAGATCTATGGATTTCTGGGACCCAACGGGGCAGGCAAGACCTCTACGATCATGATGCTTCTGGGTATGACGAGTCCTACATCGGGAGAAATCTCTCTCTTTGGGCAGAGGTATACCCCCGACCGACTTGATCTACGAAAGAGGATTGGAGTCGTGCCGGAAAAACATCCCCGTGGGATGTGGACATGGATGACGGGGCTTGAGTACCTGCAGATGTTCGCAGAGCTCTACGGGGTGGGAAATGTCCACGAGAGAATAACTTCTATGCTCGAAAAGGTAGGGCTAAGGGACGCAGAGAACCGCAGAATTGACGGATACTCAAGAGGCATGCTCCAGAAGTTGAGCTTTGTGAGGGCTTTGCTTCCCGATCCGGATATGCTTTTTCTCGACGAACCCATCAGCGGGCTGGATCCCATAGGAATCAAGCAGATCAGGGATCTTATCCTCGAGGAGAACCGTGAGGGGAGGACGATTTTTATTTCTTCGCACCTGCTTTCGGAGATGGAAAAGATCTGTCACCGTCTGGCCATCATCCATATGGGAACTCTGCTGGCAGAGGATACTATGGAGAGGCTGCTGCTTCAGATCTCAAAAGAGAGGGAGATCGTCATCGAGCTCGAAGCCGTTCCGGAGGGTCTCTTTGATGATCTCAAGAAGCTCGATTTTTTTCTGGGAGGCATGGTCGATGAGAACACAATCTCGGTGAAGGTTCCCAAAGAGGGAGACTACAGGAGGTCTCTGAGTGAGTTCCTCATCAAGAGAAACCTCGTTCCGCTCAGCCTGAATCTGAAATCCTTCTCTCTCGAGGAGGCTTTTGTAACCATAACACAGGAAAATGTCGAACGCCTGGCTGCGATGGGAGGCGAGAAATGATCTACCGATGGCATGCAACGATGACGCTGAGCAAGCGACGGATCTTTGAGACCTTTATCAGTCCGGCCCTTTACATCGCGATTACCCTTGGTCTGGTACTGGGCTACTTTCTCGTCAGTGGTTTTGTCAGTGCAGTGGACTCCAGCGGGCTCAACTATCTGAACCATCCGGTGTACGAGATGATAGCCCGCTCCCTCTCGGGCATCTTTGGAGCGACTTATGTGATCAAGCTCTTTGCCGAGGGTCCCTATCTTTTTGCTTTTCATATTGCCTTTATTCCTTTTCTGCTCTATCTGGCGATAAGCTCGGTTTACCGCTTCGGATTCGAGAAGAACGTTGGAGCCCTCGAGCTGCTGATGTACGGTCCGGCGGACGGGACATCCTGTTTTCTCGCCTTTATGATTCGCAACATGCTCTTTACGCTGCTCTACAGTGCCTCACTGCTGTTCTTCTTCTGGATAACAGCTCTTTTGAGCAACATGGTGCTCGGACCTCAGTTCTTTTACAGCTTTATCATAATCTTCTTCCTCGCCCTGGCTATATACGGCTACGGGATCCTAACCGCCGTGCTCTCCAGAAATGGTTCTGTGGGAACAGCCCTCTTTGCCGGGATTGTCGTCTTGTTGCTCTTCATCCAGATGGGATCCTACACGATCGGGAGCGGTTACGTGAGGGATCTCTCGACAGTACTTGCTTCGATCATCAAATGGGTCTCACCGCTGTACTACTGGACCCGGGCTCTCTCTTTTATCGAATATGGAAATATCGGAGGATTTTTCCTGAGCATGTTCTTTCTGGTTCTCCTTACAGCCGTGCTGTTGTTGGTGAGTCACTTTATCATTCGGTCGAGAGGAGTACGTGAATGAATGGCTTTAGCTTCTATATAATGTCGGCGGTGTTGCTCGTTCTCTTC
>CAZLRN010000228.1:0-7681 GCA_964561715.1 uncultured Spirochaetales bacterium | reverse complement strand
CTTCACTACATCCCCTGCAAGCTGCGGGAAGATCTGCAGATCAGGTAGCACGAGCTCCGTGTGGCGTAGCATCGGGCGGCGAATCGCTGGACGGTGTACGGCCGAAAGGTGTCGAGAGAAGCTTCTATGGACTTTGTGAAGTGTCTGATCACTGGCGGCGCTGGCTTTATCGGCAGCAGCATGGCGGACCGGCTCCTCTCCGAGGGAAAAACTGTCGTTGTTTACGACAATCTCTCGACGGGGATGGAACGCTTTGTCGAGCACAACCATGACAACCCGAGCTATGAACTGATCCGAGGGGATCTCCTGGATTTCGAGAAGCTGCTCGATGCAATGAAGAAAGCGCAGCCGCAGATCGTGTTCCACTTTGCGGCCAATGCGGATATCCGCCATGGGACGGAAGATACGCGGCGGGATCTGGAGCAGAACACTATAGCGACGTATAACGTCCTTGAGACAATGCGTTTGACCGGCTGCAGGGAGGTCGTTTTCAGTTCCACGGGGCCGGTGTACGGAGAGCCGGAGATCTTCCCCACTCCGGAGAATGCTCCCTTTCCGATCCAGACATCTCTCTACGGAGCCTCCAAACTGGCTGGCGAAGCTCTGATCCAGGCGTTCTGTGAGGCCTTTGACATGAAGGGCTGGATCTATCGTTTCGTTTCGATTTTAGGCGAGCGCTACACCCACGGACACGTCTTTGATTTTTGCAAGGCTTTGACCAAGAATCCTGAGCGGCTTCGCATTCTCGGCAACGGCAAGCAGAGAAAATCCTACCTGTATATCCAGGACTGTCTTGATGCCATTCTGCTCTCTCTCGAGAAGAGCCGGGAGAAGGTCAACATTTTCAATCTGGGAACCAACGAGTACGTGACAGTCGACTTCTCGGCGGATATCATCACGCGGAAGCTGGGTTTGAAGCCGGAACGTGAGTATACGGGAGGAGAGAGAGGCTGGGTTGGGGATAGCCCCTTTGTCTTTCTGGATATTTCGAAGATCAGGTCTCTCGGATTCGAGCCCAAGGTATCGATCGAAGAATCGATCATCAAGACGGTAGAGTATCTGTCTGAGAATGGAGATCTGCTGGAGATGAGAGAATGATAATAGCGCGATCGCCTTTGAGGATCACCCTGGGAGGTGGAGCCACAGATCTCCCCTCCTACTATTCTCAATTCGAAGGTTTTGTCCTCAACGCCGCTATCAACAAGTACGTCTACATCAGCGTGCACAAGCTCTTCTGGGATCGGATCAATCTCAAATACTCGAAAATGGAAGACGTTCAGTTGGTCGAAGAGATCGAGCATCCCATTTTCAGGGAGGCGCTTAAGCGACAGGGCATTGAGAGCAGGATCGAGCTTTCCTCCATGGCGGATATTCCGGCCGGTACCGGTCTGGGCTCCTCAAGCGCGTTCTGCGTTGCCCTCTTGAAGGCGCTGTACGCCTATAACAAGAGACACGCTACTCCCGGAAACCTGGCAGAGGAGGCGAGTCATATTGAGATCGATCTTCTCCACGAGCCGATCGGTAAGCAGGATCAGTACGCCTCGGCTTTCGGGGGCATCAACTGCCTACGGTTCAGGAGAGACGGAAGGGTGGACGTCACATCTCTCAATATTGAAAGCGATACCCTTTACAGTCTCGAAGACAGGCTGCTGCTGTTCTTTACCGGCTATCAACGCGCTGCATCAAAGGTTCTGACGGAACAGAAGAATCAGACCCTCAGAAACGACTCTGAGATGATCGAGAATCTGCACGTTGTCAAGCAGATCGGTGTCAAGGCAAAAGAGGCTCTCGAGAGGGGGGATCTCGACGAGTTTGCCGAGATGATGAACGAACACTGGAGGTTCAAGAAGAAAAGATCCAAGAGCATGTCCAATGAGAAGATCGATCGGTGCTACGAGAAGGCCATGAAAAACGGGGCGGTGGGAGGAAAGCTCATCGGCGCAGGAGGGGGCGGATTCCTGATGTTCCTGGCCCAGGATACTGAGAAGCTGCGGTCTGTTATGGCGCAAGAGGGCCTGAATGAGGTCGAATTCACCTTTGACTTCGAAGGCGCCAAAGTTCTCGTCAACGAGACGAACCTCAAATAGATCGATTGATATCTATGCGCGCAGTCATACTAGCCGGCGGAAAAGGGACGCGCCTTAAAGATATCGTTAGTGATATTCCCAAACCGATGGTTGAGGTCGGTGGCAAGCCGATGCTCGAGCTTCAGGTCGAGCTGCTGAAGAGGTACGGAATAACCGAGATCGTTATGTTGGTCGGATATAAAGGCGAGGTGATCGAAGAATACTTCGGGAATGGGTCGAAGTGGGGCGTGCGGATAAGCTGTCGCAGGGAAGAGGTTCCCTTGGGAACCGCCGGAGCCGTCAAAGAGCTGGAGAAAGAGCTGGGGGAGGACTTTCTCGTGCTCTACGGAGACGTCGTGCTGGATATGAATCTGCAAAAACTGTTTGCATTTCATACGCAACAAAAGGCTTTTGTTACGTTTGTCGTCCATCCCAATAATCATCCCCATGATAGTGACCTTATTGAAATAGATGAGGATAGCCGAATTGTCGCGATTCATAGAAAACCTCATGTAGAGGGTCAGTATTATCAGAACCTTGCCTCCGCAGCAGTATATGTTCTATCACCAGAAGTTTTTTCATATATTCAGAGAGGTGTTAGGCAGGATTTGCTTAATGACATTGTTGTCGACGATGTGCTTGCTAAGCATAGGCTTTATGCCTATAGGACCGCAGAGTACATCAAAGATGCCGGAACTCCAGAGAGACTGATGGCGGTAAGAAATGATTACTCTAGAGGAATTACGAAGCGGCTAAACAACGAAAGCTGTCGAAAGGCGATCTTTTTGGACCGGGACGGAGTGATCAACGAAGAGGTGGGTCTGCTTTCCGATATCGATCAGTTCGAGCTGATCCCAGGAGTCGCCGATGCCATTAGAGCGATCAATCAAACCGAGTTCCTGGCCATTGTGGTCACCAATCAGCCGGTCATTGCTCGAAATCTTTGTTCCCTGGAACAGTTGCAGATGGTGCACAACAAGATGGAAACCCTTCTGGGCAAAGAAGGGGCCAAGTTGGATGCCATCTATTACTGTCCCCATCATCCGGACGGAGGCTATCCCGAGGAGCGATCCGAGTACAAGATTGAGTGCGATTGTCGAAAGCCGAACATCGGCATGATTTCCAGGGCAGAGGAGGAGTTCAACATCGATCTCGACAATTCCTATATCGTCGGTGACTCCTTCCGCGATATACAGGCGGGACGCAACGCCGGTCTCACTACCATCGGTGTCGCAACCGGCAAAGCCTGTAGGGATGGGGATGTGCAGCCGGAGCACTATTTCAAAGATCTGAGTGAGGCCGTTGCTTTTATTACCGAGGGATCATCATAGGACTATCATAGGATGGATAGGCTCTTTTCCAGGCAGTATCTGAGAGAACACAGGTATCTTCTCCTGTCGATCCTCGTTTTGGTTCTCTATCTGCTGCTCTATGTCGTACAGGGGAAAGACTCACACATCTTTATCGACGACAACTTGGATGACAACTTCATCAAATACAAGGTCCTGGCGGACAACGGCGCTCTCTTCGCCAATCCCGAAACTGAGATTCCCAACTATCTCGGCGGATTTCCCAAGAAGCTCTTTGTCCAGCTGCTTCCAGTGGTCCAGCTGCTATTTTTCGTTCTCCCTCCCCTGGGTGCGCTGTTTGTCAACGCCGTGCTCATGCACGCCCTTGCCTTTGTCGGCATGTATCTGCTCCTGAGACGCCATATCCTGTCAGAAGCTGAAGAGCTCGTCGTCTGCGGTGTGGCCACCTGTTTCGCCCTTCTGCCCTTCTGGCCGCCGGGCGGTCTCTCCGTGGCTGGTTTTCCGCTGGCGCTAAACACCTTCTTGAACTTCCAGAAGAGAGAGGCGCGTCTCTTCGATTGGATCGTGCTTGCATTCGTACCGCTGTACTCACTTTTTGCCCAGTACTTCGTGTTTTTTATCTTCTGTATTGCCGTGTTCTGGGTCTATACGACCATCAGAGAGCGAAAGATCAACTGGTTGTTTCTCCTGTCCATAGTTTTTTTTACGGCTGTTTTTGCGGTTGTAAACATTGGACTGATCAGGCTTACCTTCTTCTCTGATTTTGTGTCGATTCGGGAGGAGATGAAGCCGGATTATATAGGCTTCGCCCAGGCTGTTCTGCGGACAGGCAAGAACTTTCTTCTTGGACAGTGGCATGTCCAGAGCCTGCAGACCGTGATCATTCTACCTCTTACAGTTTTTGTGCTGGTTCACAGCCTGATCACACGTAACCTCCAGAAAGAGTTTCTGCTCGTTCTGGTCTTGACGATCATATTTTCGCTCATTTATGGCTTCAACAAATGGCATGTCGTCTCTATCATCGAAAACCGCATCGCCTTTATGAAGAAGTTCGCCTGGAGTCGGTTCTACTATCTGAACATGCTAACCTGGAGCGCTCTGTTTGCTCTGGGATTGATGTATCTCAATCGCACCTTTACAAAACATGGTGGGACAATCGTCGCGGTTCTAATATCTCTTCAGGTTGTGTACTGTTTTGCGAACAGACACGAGGTCATGGGTGCGATCAAGGGTGAGCCGACTTACAGAGAGTTCTTTGCAGAAGAGCTTTTCAGAAAAATTGACGAGCACATCGGCGAGGACAAGACGAGCTTTCGTGTGGGTAGCATTGGACTTCACCCCGCCATTGCGATCTATAACGGATTCTACACGGTGGATGGATATCATGCCTACGCTTCTCTGGAGTACAAGCATAAATTCAGGAAAATCATCGAGAGGGAGCTGGAGAAAAGCCCCCACTATAGGCAGTTCTTTGATGATTGGGGCTCCCGCATCTACCTCTTGAACTCGGAGTTGGAGAGCTACTCCGTGAAGAAGGGTAGCGGCAAATCCATAGATAACCTGGAGCTCAACATCGACGCCTTCAAGGCCCTGGGCGGCGTCTACATCTTCTCAGCAGTACCTATACGCAACTATGAGCAAAACGGATTGACGTATATAGAGTCTTTTGCCGACGATCACTCGGCCTGGGATGTCTACCTCTACCAAGTGAGGGATCAATCATGAATACGTTGATCGTTGGCGGAGCCAGACCGAACTTCATCAAAATAGCTGCTCTCTATCACGAGTTCGCCAAGCGACCTGCTATCAACGTTTCGGTGATCCATACCGGCCAACACTTCGACAGTAATATGTCCCAGGTGTTCTTCGACGAGCTTGAATTGCCCGAGCCCGATGCGAATCTCAACGTTTCGGGAGGTACACACACCTCACAGATCGCTCGGATCATGGTCGAGCTGGAAAAGGTCCTGGAGCGCTTCGCTCCGGATATCATGATAGTTGTGGGTGACGTGAATTCTACGTTGGCTGCCTCTCTCGTTGCAGCCAAGTGTGGGCTCCCGCTTGCTCACGTCGAGGCGGGCCTGCGAAGCGGGGACCGCGGAATGCCGGAGGAGATCAATCGCATCGTCGTGGATCATCTGGCGGACTTCCTGTTCGTGACCGAGCAAGCGGGAATGAATAACCTCAAAAGGGAAGGCATAGCCGATGGCAAGGTATTTTTTGTCGGCAACGTGATGATTGACACCCTCATTAAAAATTCTTCGAAGATAGAGCAGTCGGATGTTTTAAGCCGTCTGAATCTATCGAGGAGGGAGTACGCTGTTGTAACCCTCCATCGACCCTCCAACTCCGACGACGCCGAGGTCCTGAAAGGAATTGTGTCCGCTCTGACAACCATCGGCCGCGAAACAAAAGTCGTTTTCCCCGTTCATCCGCGCACGAAAAAACGGATGGACGAGTTTGGCACCCTGGACGAGGCGAAGAGAGAAAACGGATTCCTGCTGACCGATTCTGGAGGAATCCAGGAGGAGACCACTTTTCTCAGTGTGCCCTGCATCACGATGCGGGAGAACACTGAACGGCCTGTTACGCTCGATCACGGCACAAACAGGTTGGTTGGAAAGAATAGCAAAAGCATTATCGAAGCTTACAGGGACGCTACAGGCAAGATACATAAACCAGGAAGACCTCCCCTGTGGGATGGTCATTCAGCCTCTCGAATCGCCGATATCCTTGAGGAAAAGCTGAAGTAGCCTAATGAAGAGAGCTGTTGTCGTCATCTCGGCCTTTAACGAGATCGAACGAATCGAATCACTCATCGATTACCTTTTTTCACATGTAGCCGGCCGCATGGGCAACTGGGAGCTGTTTGTTTTGATCGTTGATAGAGGCTCTTCGGACAGTATTCGCGGGCGTATCGAAGAGACGCAGAATCGCCATGACGATCTCGAGCTGGTAGCTGAGAACAGTGGTACCGAAGTTGGCGTGGCGTATCGCCGTGGTATCAGAGAGGCGGTCTGCAGGCTCAATGCCGGCGTCGTTGTGGAGCTTGAGCCGTCGTTTGGAGACCGTGCCGATTTGATTCCCCTTTTGCTCCAAGAGATCGATAAGGGATTTGACTACGTCATCGCATCCGGCAATTCGTCGCATAACACGGTGACACGTGTCCTATTGAGGTTCATGTTGTTTTTTCCGTGGTATATCTTCTCGAAGGCGAGTGACCTGCTTGCTGGGCCGAGAGCCGGGAGGGTCGAAGGATTCTACGACCAGCTGGATTTCGACGGTCTCTCTGTGTTGGGGCACGGATACAGGCTGGAGCTGCTGTACAACCTCGTCGCGTTAAGGGCAAAGGTAAAAGAGATACCGGTCCAGTCAAATGTCCCTTCAGCTACGCAGAAGGATTTGCCTCTGAGGTTCTTCGAAGCTGCCCAATCGATTCTTCTTATCAGGTGGATTGACGAGAAGACCAGACGATTTCTGAAGTTTGCTGTAGTGGGAACTATAGGATTTCTCATTAATGCCCTTGCTCTGGAGCTCTTCTATCGTACACAGCTTACAACGCACATAGCTGGTTTTTTTGGAAGTCTTGGGAGGTTTCCCGTTCAGGCCGTTTTCTCCCGGAAATCATCCTGGTCCGCTGCATTCGCGGCCGAGCTGGCCATCATGAGCAATTTCACCTTGAACAATCTCTGGACGTTTCGAAAGAATATCATTACCAAGCCGATAGCCCTGTTGATCAAATATCTAACCTTCAATGCCACATCCGTCGGAGGCGTAATCATACAGTTCTTCGTTGTTGGCCTGGCTACTCTGATACTCGGAGAGAGTTTGTTCGTGCGCCAGGCGGCGCTCGTGTTTTCGATCGTGTTTTTGATCATTCCCTACAACTGGTTTATATATAATAAAGTTATTTGGAGAACAAAACATTCCTAAAGCAATTGCTTTCTTATATGTTCAGGTTGTTCCCGATTGTTAATGATTGACATTACTGAAAAGAGCTTGCGAATAGAGTTGAAGCTCGACATCGATAGTATTATGGAAGCGTTAGAAATATGATTCTTTTAAAAGAGAGTAAAAAATTCTTCAAGACGTCCTACTCACAATGTGGAGAGGACCTTATAGTAGCTTTTATTGTCGAGGCGCTAAGACTCTCAAATATCACGTATCTGGATATAGGTGCTCATCATCCAATTCACATTAATAATACTTATCTCTTCTATAAAAAGGGCAATAGTGGAGTTTGTCTTGAACCGGATCCGGACCTTTATAAAGCTTTTCAGAGTAAACGCAGACGTGACATAGTTG
>CAZLRN010000227.1:0-7685 GCA_964561715.1 uncultured Spirochaetales bacterium | reverse complement strand
ATCCTCCACTTTGTGCTCCTCAAGGCGCGAAGTGAGAGCACCGAGGCGCAGACCCTCGAAGAGGCTCGCCGCCTTTTAGAGGATGCGAGTGCCTTAGAGCAACCCATTAGCCCTGCAGCTGGGGGGGCCAGGGCTATGCCGCCCACGCGCTCCTTCGTTTGGCCGAAAGTCGAAATCGAAATGAATAAGTGGGAGCGCACTGTGCTGCTTCTAAACGAGAGGATCAACGTGGCTACCGGGCTCGTCGTGAGGCAGTTGCCCCTCGACCTCCGCGAGCCACTTGCCTTTCGTCTCGTCCCGAAACAGCTCGTCGAGGTATCGGCTACGACCGAGGAGGAGTCGCTCCTCTCGGTGGAGGGTGAGGATTTCGAGCTATGGATCGGGGACAGACACATCAGCGCGGAAGCTTCGTCCGGCGACATCGCACTTCGTCCCGGAGACTACACCCTGAGGCTGAAAAACAGCGGCAGAGAGGAGCAGCTGTATACCCTCAGTGCGACCTCACGTGCAAGCCGTATCACTCCCGCCCTGCCGGAATTCAAGCCTCTGGAGCAATCCCTTCCTCTCATCACGGAGAATCAGCCCATATTCTCAGACTACGGGCAAAGAGAGATACGGTCCTTCCTGCTTCGAGTCGATCGGCCTTCGCTCTACCGCATAGAGACCAGCGGCAGGCTGGCCATGGCCTTGAGCGTTCGTACTCCCCTCATCACCTCTCTCTTTGAGGGTGAACAGAACGGAGTGGGTCGCAACGCTCTGATCCAGAGCTATCTCAACTCCGGCTACTATCTGATCGAGGCCAGAACCTTAGGCGCTTCGAAAGGAAGAGCCGGGCTCCACCTTCGAGGAAATCCATTGAGAGAGGCGGGCGGGCTGTCTGAGAATCTGGTTGCCCGAGAGTCCATCGCTGCCGATCAGGCCTTGCGCTATAACATCGAAATACGCGAAAGGGGGCGATACAGGCTGAGAACCTACGGCCTGGGAACCGAATACAGCTACCGACTGGAGGATGATGGGGGCTGGCCTCTTGGTCCCGCCGTGGGACAGGGAGAGATTATCAGCGAATTCCTCCCCGGCAGATACTTCTACTACACCCTTCCCGAGCCCCTTCGGACACGCCGTCTAACGATGCTGGAGCGTATCGATCACGTCTCTGCCGAAGAGAACCGGCTTCCTTTGAACACAACTCTCGAGCGCCGATGGCGGGAGTCCCCTGAGAGAACCCCCGATGTCTACCGTTTCGAGCTCTCCGCCCCTCTGGATGCCTCTCTCTCCCTCACCAAGGGAATGGTCACAGCTCTGATTGGACCAGAACGGGATCAATCACTCGAGATTTTCGGCGGCACCCGCGAAATCCTCACCCTCGAGGCGGGAGAGTACGAGCTTCATGTGAAAAGCATCGATGAGAACGACCGCTTTTCCTATAGCCTTCGACTCGACACGGATTGGCTCATACCCGGGCTTAGTCAGAGTGTCTCCCGTGTGCCGGCGACGCTTCCGGTGAGCCTCGGAACAGACCAGCACTGTGACCTGTGGAGTTTCGGCGAGTCAGATGTTCGGGCCTCTCTTTTGGACGAAACGGGCCAAGCTGTTCTCGCCGAAAGTGACGACAGGAGAGACGATTGGAATTTTCTCATCTCCAGGCGGCTCAAGGCCGGCCGGTACTCTCTGAGGATCGAGAAGGTGGGGCATTGGGGCGGTCCCATTACGGTCCACATGGAGGGTCGGTCGGCTCATATCGAAACCAAGGTTCCGCAAAGCCTTCCCCTGAGCCACGAATCCACCCTCGGCCGATCGGTTCTGAGCCTACCCCTGTCCATCGGAGCCCAGGACGGCCTTGTTCGAATCGAAGCCGAAGCCGAAGAACCCGTGTTCATAGCTGTGCACGCAGACGACAGGGTTCTGGCGACTGAGGAAAACAGAGTCTTCATACCTCTAAGGGGCGGCGGAAGCTACACCCTCAAGGTCTGGCATATCGGAGACACCCCGATTGAAGTACGCATAACGGCGCAGCTTCTCGGAGCCAAGACGGGAGGCGGTGAAGCTTTAACGCTATCCGCCGAAACGGTTTCCCGTTTCGTGACGGACTCTTCGCTTTCCATCTCCAACCCTTCCGGATTGAGCTACTCCGTGAAAAGGGAGCAGGATGAGGACCGGCCCTTACTCTTTTCCGCAGGTCTAGAGAGAGTGTGCCGGCCCGTCGACTGGTCCGCCGTTACCACGGCCGCGGGCAAAGGCTGGTTGGTCGACGGCAGAGGTGAGGAAATTGGCGCGATACGAATCGAGCCGCTGAGACTCGATGAGGCGGTGCCTCTGGCTGTTGCACTTGCAGAGAATCCCCATTCCTTCATCTTTTCCAATCAGAGAAACAGCGTGCTCCTCCTCGAAGCGACTTCGCCCGGTCTCTCCATCGGCATGGCCGCTATGCTCAAAGACATGTACCATACATCGCGCTTCGAGTGGAGCGGCATGCATTTGGAGACAGCGAGGACGGTGACAGGGGTTGTGGATGCGGGGGAATACCAGGGGCGCATCTGGAAGACAACGAGCGGGGAAGGGCCGTCTGTCGAAAGAAGAGTCCACATAACGCCACGATCCTTTCTAATACGAAAACGCTATCGACTATCGGCTGCCGAGCTAAGCCGCCCAACATCGCCGGCTGCCGAGACGCACTCGGCTGCCGAGACGCACTCGGCTACCGGACATCTCGAACTGGCTATAGAGCCTCAGAGGGCCATAGACATCGACCTGGGGGAGCGTCCCGCAACGGTGCACCTGCTTCTCACCCGAGGCCTGATGGCCTTCGTATGGCAAAACGGAAAGTCCCGTTTCTTCGTTTCGGCTTTGGGCGGCAACGTCTCCAAGCGTATCTTCGCTACCGGAGGGAGGCTGATCGTCGTCAACACCGCCCAGAACGAGGCCCTTGCCCGGGTCCAGAGGACAGCAGAGGCTGTGCCTCCAAAACTCACTTTGGGACCGGGACAAGACTATGAAGGAGTTCTGAGGCAGGCTGGAGAGCTTGCCTTTGCATTGTCACCCGCAACCCGGGAGGAACTTAACATCTGTCTTGCAGGGAGCGTCACGGAGGCGATTCTTTACGGTTTCGATGGGAGAATCTACAGCCCTTCGATCATCGGCCAGCCCACAGGCTCATCCGAAGGGCCGCCCTTTCTGATTCTGCCTTATCTTTCGGGGGAGCTCGTTGTAACTCATTCCGCTGATTACCTCAAGGTATGGATTACAGATGGTGATAAGATGCAAAGCACATTTGTTCATGGAGCTGCGCCTCCGGATATCCTCAAACTCGGCTCCAAGCCCCTCTCAGAGGGCGAGACGCTTCTTGTGGGTGGGGCAAAGGTATGGACCTTCAGCCTGACAGAAACGCAGCATGTGCGGCTCGATAGGCTCGCTTCTGGAATATCCGCGCTCTACCGAGACGATAGGATTGTCGCCGTCTCCGCCAGTGGCCGCGCAGAGGGAAGCAGAATCTCCGCGTTTCTGGAGGCTGGGACATACAGACTGTACACGAGAGCGATGAGAGGAGACTCCCTCTCGGGAGTGATCCGTATGAGCAAGTCTAAACCGGAAACTCTAGAGGAAGGCAAGGCAGACCTGAGAATCATAGGCCCATCGGAGGTGCAGGCCTTTCGTTTTGATGTTCGGGCCGCGGGAAAAATCGGCATAGGCCTGCAGGCGGAAACAGAAACCCTCTCAGCGACGCTTTTCAGCAGTACCGGCGACGGGCTTCGACCCATCAAGAGCGGATCTCTGCTCTTTGCCGAGCTCGAGCGGGGAACCTATTATCTGACGGTGCAGGGAGACTCCCAAACCGTGCAATACAGGCCGATCCTGCTGGGCCTCGATGGAAGCCTGCAGGGAGTGCCGGATGAAACGATACGCCGATACGTCGAGGAGGCTGTTGAATGAAATCCCTTCGGGCTCTTCGCATCTCAGTATGGATCCTTTTTCTTTTGATGATCTCCGGCTTTGCCCACAGCAGCGGCAGAAAGGAGGGGACCTATATCGCTCCTGAAAAGTTCCTCAGGGGATTTGATCCGATCACCGTGTACTTCGACAGGGATATCGGACCTCAGGGCGGCGGCTCCCTCGATGAACCGAGGCCTTTCTTGGAGATGACTCCATCCCACCCGGGAGAGTACAGGTGGATCGACAGTCGGACACTGCAGTTTCTTCCCACTGTAGCCTGGCCCTTGCTCAAGCGATACGAGCTCAAGGCGGGAGCGGATACATGGACCCTTCACACCCTCATGGCTCCTCCAACAGAGGTATACCCCCCTGCGGAAGCCAAGAATCTGGAGCCCATGGAGATCGTCACCTTATCATTCGCCGATCCCGTTGATATTCGGGAGTTTGCGGGAATGGTCAGCTTCGAAGTCACGCCGCTTCCCGGCCTCAACAAGGAGGAGGCCCTCTGGTTGACAGACAGGGATTTCGCGATCAAGGAGCTGGACCGGACTTCTCAGAAAGACCCCGCAACCTACCGTTTGAGGTTTCCAACCCCAATTCCCTACGGCCGAAATATCACGATGTATCTGCGCCTCTCCCTGGACCCGGGCATAGAAGGCTCTCTCGTTCGCTACAACTTTCAGACCAAACCCGAGTTTCGGCTCATCAGCGTCGGCAGCGGTTACGTCAATTATCCCCTCGCAACAAATGGCAGCGTTTACAGTCGCGACCAGGCCATCAACTGCGGAACCGGCGACACTCCGCTCTTTTTGGAGTTCTCCGAGAGACTGGGAGCCCTTGGAGTCGAAGAGATCAAAAGGCTCGTTCACTTCGAGCCATCGGTGGAGAACCTCAACTACGAAATCGCAGACCAACGGCTCTATCTCCATTTTGACGCCAAACGCGAACAACTCTACAAGATGTCGATCCACCATCAGAGAATCCGAAGCGACAGCGGGAGGGCTCTGGCCGAGATGGGCCTCTCCTCCCTCTTCTTCTACTACAAGCAATCCTCACCATTTCTCCGGTGGCAGAGGGGACAGGCCATTGTCGAACGATTCGGCCCCCAGATCCTGCCTATGGAGGGACGGGCCACCGAAAAGGTGGATCTGAGAATCTACAGAATCGACCCTCTTAGCCGTAACTTTTGGCCTTTTCCCGTAGATCCCGTGGTTGTTGATGAAGCGCGACGCCCCAAGATGCCGGGGGAGGAACCAAAATATGCTACAGCCCTGATAGAACAGATCAAGCTTCTCGGAAGCCCCGAGGTCTCTGACATCGTGGAGCTGCCTCTGGACCCGAAACGGGGCCGTATCCGGTTCGGACTCGACCTGGAGTCCTATCTTCACAGGATCTCGGGACACTGGCAGCCCGGCGCCTACCTGGTCGGATACCGTCAAATAGGAACCAGCACGATTCGGACCTATGCACGACTCCTGGTAACCGATCTCGCCCTCAGCACTATCGAAGAGGAGCACGCCATCACCTTTGTCGTGACGTCACTGAGGACGGCGATGCCCATAAACGGAGCAACCGTCAGCGTCGAAGGGGAGGAAAAGGGCGAGTGGAAATCCGTCATCAGTGGAAAGACGGATCACACGGGACGGTTCCGCTACGACCACGTTCGCCGGATCTACAGTCCTATCAAGAGAATAGTCGTTACCTACAAGGAGGACACGCTGGTTCTGGATCCGAAACAGCCTCCCCCTCACTTCCAGAACAATCACTGGTTCGGCTCCTCTTCTGACTGGCTCGCATGGCTTAATAATGATCCAAGGGAGGAAAAGGCGAAAGCCAGGCGTAGAGCGTTTTTGCTTACGGAGCGTCCCCTATACCGCCCCGAGGAACCTGTCCACATTCTGGGTTATGTCAGAAACCGGCAGGAGGGGCGAATCACGGGACCGGACCTCTCCAGGAAGAGAAGCGTCATTATCGATGGTCCGGGCAGGAAATACTGGACTTTTCCCGTCAAGCTCAGCTCCAATGGTCATTTTCACCTCGAGTTCTCTGAAGCGGAAGTTCCCACTGGTACTTACTTGGCGATCCTCAAAGACGAGCAAAGTGGAGAAGAGCTCGCCAGTGTGAGATTCAAGAAGGAGAGTTACCGGATACCGCGTTTCGAACTCTCCGTAGCGGGCCCTGACCGAGTGCCCATGGATCGTCCCTTCGAGCTGGTTCTGACGGCGGACTACTACGCCGGGGGGAGGGTCGTCGGTCAGCCCGTAGCTTGGGAAATCACCCAGTACCCATACAGCCCGAGCACTCCCTCCTATCCGGGATACGCTTTTTCCACGGATGAGCGGTTCAGTGGCGGTCGCCCCTTTCGCGCCACGGGAAGCAGCCGAAAGGAAGACGTGACCGGTGAAAACGGATCGGCCAGGCTGAGGATTGATCCTACTGTCGAAGAGGATGGAAGAGCGAGGAGGTATATCGTCGAAGCCACAGTACAGGGCGCTGATTCGCAAACGGTGACCACAGTCAAACAGGTGATCGCTCTTCCCGCTTTTGTACTGGGCGTCAAAGCTCCACGGCTGCTCAGGCAGGGCCGTATCATCCGGCCCGAGATTGTTGTGATCGATCACAACGAGAAACCTCTTTCCGGCATAACATTCAAGCTTCGACTCTACAGGCGGGAGTGGCACTCCTATCTGAGGGAGACTGATTTCACGAGCGGAGAAGCCCAATATGTCACAGACGTCGTGGACAGCATCGTGCACGAAGCCTCCTACACCTCCGCCACGGAGCCCCTCGAACCGGAGCTGCCCGTGGAGCAATCAGGGGTCTACGTGATCGAGCTTCTGGCAAAGGACAGGCTCGGGCGTCTGCAGCGGGTGCAGACGGATCTCTATGTGCCAGGTGATACACCTGTGGCCTGGAAAAAGACCGACGCCAACGTCTTCGAAACCTCGCTGGACAAAACGAAGTACCTTCCGGGCGAACAGGCCGTTATGCTTCTCAAAAGCCCCTTTCAAAAGGCTCTGGCCCTCGTCATCGTCGAGGGGCCCGAGTCTAACGATTACAGCTGGGTGGAGATCAACAATGGTCAGGGGCTCTTTAAGTTTCGGGTAGAGGAGAATATGATCCCTGGACTGCCGATTCATGCGCTTTTGATGAGGGGCAGGCTCAAGGGAACAAGCAGGCGGTTGGAAGGCCGAGAAGATCGGGGCCGACCTATCGCCATGGCTAACACCACTTGGGTTATGGTGGATCCGGTGGCCAATCGGGCCAAACTGGAGCTGGACCACCCAAAAATCAATCTTCCGGGCAGCCGGATGAAACTGAAGCTCCGGCTCTCGGATCCTGACGGGCATCCACTGGACGGCGAGGTGGCGCTCTGGCTCGTCGACCGCGCGGTCCTCGCCCTCGGCGACGAGCAGCCCATCGATCCGTTGCCCGCGTTTATCGATCCGGCGCAATCCTACATACGGTTGCGAGAAACCCGTAATGAGGTCGTCGGCAATCTCCCGGTCGAAGAGATTCCCGGCGGCGGTGAACCCGGAGAGTACGACAAGGCGATGGAGGGTCGATCCCTTCTGGAAAAAACAACCGTGAGGCGCCAGTTCAAAACAGTGCCTTACTTCAATCCATCCATTCCCATCAAGGCGGGATCAGGCGAGGTGGAAATCGACTTGCCCGATAATCTGACGGAATTCGCTGTCCGCGCCATAGCGGTGAGCGGATTCGAGCGGTTTGGAATCGCCAAATCGGTGGTTTCGATC
>CAZLRN010000226.1:0-7699 GCA_964561715.1 uncultured Spirochaetales bacterium | reverse complement strand
CCGTCTTGGGATTGCCTTCTGCTCCGGGCTGAAGGACGAGGCGGCTAGGTTGTCCGAATTCCTTGAAAAAGAGGACTATTATGTAGCCTCAATTCTCTGCAAATGCGGAGCCGCGGACAAAACAGAGCTAGGCGTGGAGAAGGAATTCAAGATTGGCGATCCCGAGGAATTCGAAGCCGGGTGCAATCCGGTGCTACAGGCAGAGATATTGAACAGTTGCGGGACCGAAATGAACATCATCGTCGGTCTTTGCCTAGGACACGATATGCTTTTCACGAAGCACAGCGCAGCTCCCGTTACCACGTTCATCGTCAAAGACCGACTTTTAGGACACAACCCTCGTGTGGCTCTGTACAGCGCCTATCATAGCAAGGTAATTCGAGAACAAGGTCGGAAATAGAGGCGGCTTGAATCCCGTCCCGAATTCTCCAAAGCGCCAGCAGCGCCGGCAGCGCTAGCCTTGTTCCTCGCTCGGCGTCAAGACTCCATGATCGAGCAGTTTTTCGAACTCCTCGGCGGGTACCGGCCTGCTGAAGAGGTATCCCTGCATTCTGTCACAGTTCATCTTTCTCAACATTTCAACCTGCCCTTGGCTCGTGACTCCTTCGATGAGAACCTGTTTTCCCCGGCTTCGTACCATCCTTATAATGCTGGCCAGATATTCCCGTTCCTGAGCATTGGTGACGATATCGTCGACAAAGGCCTT
This sequence comes from uncultured Spirochaetales bacterium, assembly GCA_964561715.1. GTDB lineage: Bacteria > Spirochaetota > Spirochaetia > SZUA-6 > CAZLRN01 > CAZLRN01. The sequence continues at coordinate 6,993 of CAZLRN010000226.1, read as the reverse complement.
GTCGATCTTGATTGTCTTTGCCGGGAAGACTTTGAGGTAGCTCAGAGAGGAGAATCCAGTCCCGAAGTCATCGATCTGAAGCTCGATTCCTCGGGCAAAGAGGTTGTTCATCTGATCGATCGTGAACTCGGGATTTGTCATGCTCGCAGATTCTGTGACCTCGAGCTTGATGTGCCTGGGATCCAGACCACCGACGCTCTTCAAGCCCCCTTCCACGACGTTAATTAGCTGTCTATCCTCGAATTCTCTGGCCGAGATATTGAGGGAAATGTAGATGTCATGGCTCAAGGCCCATTTTTTCATCTGCTTGCAAGCGGTGTATAAAGTCCATTTGCCTATGGATACGATAATGCCTGTCTCTTCGGCGATGGGAATAAACTCGCCGGGGGCGACAAGTCCCCGATCAGGATGCCTCCATCTAATTAGGGCCTCGCACCCAAGGATTTTACCTTTCATGTCTACGATTGGCTGATAGTAGAGAAGGAACTGGTCGCTGCCAAAGGCTTTGAACATATCACCTTCAAGCTTGATTTTTCTAATCGACCGTTCGTGCAACTCCCTGTTGTAATAGAGAAAGCCTGTTCGTTCCTTTTTCGCCTCGTTCATGGCAGCCGTTGCGGTTTTAATAAGGGTCTCCCCATCCTCTCCATCGTCCGGGCAGATCGAGATCCCGGTGTAGCAGGTGATTTGTATATCGGCTCCCTTGAAACGGTAAGGCATCGACACAGCTCCGGCTATCTTTCGAGCCACCTTGGCCACGTCTGTCTCTCGGGCAAAATTCACAAGAAGAACCGTTAGCTCCTTGCCTTCGAATCTAAAGATATAGTCGCTCTTCCTCAGGGTTGATTTGATTCGCAGTCCCGTATTTTCGAGCAAAATATCCCCAATATGGTGACCGTAGGTCTGGTTGATCGGTGCAAACCGTTCCAGGCTGATAAAGAGCAGCGCTCTGAGTTTCTCGGTTTGAGATCTTTTCGCCTTCTCGATCTCTTTTTCGAGTATCAGATCGAGGGAGCGCCTGTTGAACAGGCCGGTGAGGTGGTCTCGAAACTCATAGTTCATGAGCTTCGATTCAATAGCCCTCTGATCTGTGAGGTCTCGAGAAAACACCAGAACATGGGTGATGCGACTGCTTAATTTATAGGGGTAATAGGAGACATGCACAAATTTAGTTGACGATCCAATTCGAAACCGCTCGTTATAGTGGACTGTTTTGCCTGCGAAACACTGGTCTAGATACTTTTTTATGGTTTTGTTGAAGGCCTTCTTCCCCCATATATCTGCGACGTGCCTGCCGATGATTTCGTTTCTCTTTTTATGGAGAACACGGCAGTAGGAATCGTTGGCTATCTCGTAGATGTATCGTCGGTTGATGAGGGTGATGAAGTCCTGCGAGTTGTTGACAGCGAATTCGTATTTGCTATCCATATTCGAAGATAAGCCCTTGGCCCGTATTAAATAGTACTACATTCTCAAATAATGTTATTTCGTTTAATCTTCGCTGTCAATCTTCGATTCGTATTTTGACCAAAAGGTGAGTGAATCCAGCTTGCCGAAGTCGCTTTTTTACGTTCTCCAACGCTACCGATGTGATGTCGGAGACCACGACGCGGGTTACCTTCGAAGAGGTCACTTCCAAGTCGACGTGGAGACCCAGTTTTTCTACACGCTCTTTGGCGCGAAGCGCATTATCATGGATTATGTAGGCTCCTATCTGGATGACGTATTGTTCCTGGATCCTTTTTCGCTCTAGCTCAGGCCCAATCGGTTCGACTTTCACGAGGGCGATGCCCTTGCCGGCCATGCCGATAGCATCAGCCGCAGCCCTCGAGAGGTCGATGATCCGGCCCTTGATGAAGGGACCGCGGTCGTTGATTCTTACCTCGACGCTCAGGTTGTTTTCCAGATTTGTGACCCGAACGATGGTGCCGAAGGGAAGAGTTTTATGGGCTGCGGTGAGCTTATTGGTGTCGAACCTCTCACCGCTGGCCGTATGCCGCCCCTGAAATTTTCCGCCATACCAGGAGGCGAATCCTACTTCCATATTCGAAAGGGGCGCGGCGTGGAGGAGCCCCATTTGCTCAGACCCATTCGGGAGGGGTCCAAGCTGAATGACGGTAAGCAGAAGCAGGTAGATAACGGCGCGAAAGAAATCTCTCACGTCCCTATTATCGGGATGGATGGCTTACACATGATTTTTTTTCACCCACGCAGGGAGGGTTCTATCGGACAAGTCTTCTGAGCAGCTGGTCTCGGCGTCTCCATTTGGGAGTTACCTTGACCCTCAGGTCGAGTTCGACTCTGTAGGGAAAGATTTCTCTGAGCTCCTGCTCTGCCTCAATGCGAATGCTCTTGATCTTTGAGCCCCCCTTTCCGACAAGTATTCCTTTCTGAGATTCCCGCTCTACATGTAGGAAGGCTCTGATCCAGAGGGTATCACCGTGAGATTCGGAATCCGCTACCTCCACGAATAGCGAGTGGGGGACCTCTTGTCGAGTCTGGAGAATAGCCTTTTCCCGAATCACCTCGGCAATACGGAACTCGGGTTCCTGATCTGTGTAGAACTCCTCAGGATAGAGGGCCTCTCCCTCCGGCGCCAAGGCGAAGAGCCGCGAGAGCAGATCCTCGACGCCCAATCCGCTCAGAGCCGAAATGACATGGTAGGGTCGCTCGAAACCGAGCTCACTCAGGCTCTCAGCAATTTCCTTTTCGTGGGATTGTTCCTGATCAGATTTGTTGAGAGCAACTACCACCTGTCCTCGAAAGGAGCGAAGAAGCCTCATCAGGTCCCGCTCCTCATCACCGACCGGACGGGTGAGATCGAGAAGATACAGCACCATGTCCACCTCTTCAAGAGAGGTCACAACCAGATCCCTCATGTAGAGGTTGAACTTCTTCTCCGATCGATGAAATCCAGGGGTATCGATGAACACCAATTGGCCCTCTTCCCGCGTCACAATTCCCCTTATCTTATTCCGGGTTGTTTGGGGAACTGTAGAGACGATGGAGACCTTGTTCCCACAGAGGCGGTTAACGAGCGTTGATTTTCCTGAAGAGGGCCGGCCAACAAGAGAAATGAAGGCTGATTTCATCTCTCGGTTTCTCTCTATTTCCCTTTCCAGTATTTGTCGTAGAAAAGATCGAGGCGTCTCTTGACCTCGATTGGAATAAGCGCCGGATCGGTGAATATAGCGTTTCCCGCCGCACTATGACAGGCACAGTCCCCGTCCATGAGATCGAGCGCGACAAAATCCGGGATCATGTTCTTAATGGCAGCGCTGTTGTCGCTCATGACCTTCAGCACCATCTCCAGTGTAACATCCTCTTCCGCCTCGTGCCAGCAGTCATAATCTGTCACCATGGCCACTAGCGAGAAGCAGATCTCTGCCTCTCGCGCCAGCTTTGTCTCAGGGAGGGATGTCATTCCGATAAGGTGGGCACCCCAGCTGCGATAGAGGTGAGACTCGGCTCTGGTCGAGAAGAGAGGGCCTTCCATGCAGATGAGGGTTCCAGTTACGTGATGGGCGTGCCTGTGTTTTTTCACAACCTCTATAACTCCCTCTCTTAGGGCCGGGCAGAAGGGATCGGCAAAGCCGAGATGGCCGACAACTCCGTCGCCGAAGTAGCTGTTGGCGCGGCTGCGGGTTCTGTCGATTAACTGATCGCAGATGACGAAGTCTCCCGGTTTGAATGACTCCTGTAGAGAGCCTACGGCGCTGATGGCGATTATCCGCTTAACCCCGAGCGACTTGAGCGCCCATATATTGGCCTTCGAAGGGACCTCTGTCGGAAGCAGCCTGTGCCCTCGCCCATGTCTGGGCAGAAAGGCTGCACGTTTGCCATTCAAATCGCAGATCGATATCTTGTCGGAGGGAGATCCGAAAGGTGTTGGAACATCCACTTCCTCGAGGATTTTTACGCCTTCGATCTGTTCGAGCCCGCTTCCTCCAATAAAGGCAATCTCTGTGGCTTTCACATTTTCCTCCTTTAGCGCTTGGTGTGGCGGCGGTGCGACCCGAGTATACCCAACCGCAACGGCTGAAGCAACACAGCAGAGCTATGCGTCTATAAAGTATATGAACCCTTTACGGACCGTTTCGTTGCTTTTTTTTTTGAGTCTCGTTATATTCTTACAACATGAGAAGCGATTCAGATCACACAGCATTTTCCCGTTTTGGGGACGAGGACGAAAAAGAGCTGAAGGGTTACGATCAGCTGATCCACAGAATTCTCAAAACGCGAAACATTCTGCTTTCCGGAGAGATCGATAAGTCGATGGCAGAGCGAATCATTCGGCAGCTGATATTGCTGGAGGATGAAGGCGACGAGCCAATAAAAATTTTTATCGATTCCCCTGGAGGAGACGCCGACGCCGGATTTGCCATTCTGGACATGATTCGGTTCGTAACGCCTCGGATCTATACGATCGGCATGGGGCTGGTGGCTTCGGCGGGGGCGATTATTCTTCTGGCAGCCCCGAAGGAGAACCGCCTGAGCCTGCCCAACTCTCATTACCTCATCCACCAGCCACTGAGCGGCATCAGGGGGGTGGCAACAGAGATCGAGATTCATGCCAAGGAGCTAGATCGAATCAGAACTAAGATCAACAAGCTTATAGCCGATGAAACGGGGCAGACCATTAAAAAGGTCGAGAAGGATACGGACCGAGATTTTTGGATGAACGCCGATGAGGCGTTGAGCTATGGCCTGGTCTCCCGCATAATTAACAAACGCGAAGAGATAGAGAGTGCCAAACCAAAACAGAAAAAAGCTTGAAAGCCTTCTGACGCGGACTCTTAGTGAAGCCGACTGGAGTCCTATTGAAGATTTGATCCGAGAAGCTTCTCGCATAAAAGGCAAGGTACGGGATATTCTCGAGTTCGAGGATCGGATGTTGATCCTGACCTCGGACAGGATCTCGGCCTTTGATCGCGTTCTCACGACTATTCCTTGCAAGGGAGAGGTCCTCAATAGGATCTCTCTATACTGGTTCGAGAAAACCTCTCAAATCATCGACAACCACGTGCTCGATCAGCCCTCTCCTCGATCCCAATTGGTGAAAAAGTGCCAGGTTCTGCCTCTAGAGGTTGTGGTACGGGGATACATCACCGGATCGGCTTGGCGGGCCTACCAGCGCGGCGAAGAGATACCGGGCATTCAGCTCAAGGAGGGGCTTCGATACAATGAGAGGTTTCCACAGCCTCTCATCACACCTTCCACAAAAGAGGAGAGAGGCCAGCACGACAGGCCGATTAGCAGACAGGAAATTCTTGATAGCGAGATCGTGGCGGAGCCTCTCTGGCTACAGATAGAAAAAACCGCTCTCGAGTTGTTCCGCTTGGGATCAGAGCTCCTGCAGGAGAGAGGGCTAATTCTGGTTGACACGAAATATGAGTTCGGACTCTCTGATGGCAAGCTGCTTTTAGTGGATGAGATCCATACTCCCGACTCCAGCCGATTCTGGTACACCGACTCCTATGACGATCTCTTCTCCAAGGGCGAAAACCAAAGAGAGTTGGATAAGGAGTACCTCCGGCGTTGGCTTCTGGAAAGAGGATACAGCGGAGATGGAGAGCCTCCTGATATTCCCGATGAGGTGCGTATCGAGATGGCTGAGCGATACATCAGGGCTTTTGAAGAATTGACCGGAGAGGATTTCCGACCCTCCGAGCTCGATGTAGCCGAGGAGATGCAAAAGATCGGCAGAGCCCTCGCGAGAGTCAACCCCTAGAGCTGGAGAAGCAGTTTTGAGGCGACAGATCGCTCTCTCCTCTCTGGTTCTCTCTGTCTTTCTCCTCCTGGCCTGCCAATCCGAACTGACCATTCTCACCTACAATGTCAAGAATCTCTTTGATGACATCGACAATGGCACAGAGTACGACCGATTTGATCCGCAGAAAGGCGTCTGGACCAGCGCCGACTATCATCGCAAACTCAGAGCGATTGCGGAGGTCATTAGAAAATCCACTTGGAACGGTCCCGATATCGTCGCCCTTCAGGAAGTCGAGAATCGTAACACGGTGGATCAGCTCTGTACCGGGTATCTTGGCCTACTGGGATATAGGTATAGGACGCTGGTGCCGGTACGAGGTCAGGCTGTCCACTGTGCCGTCATGAGCCGATATCCCATTAGGAGGGTTGGAGCGCTGAATCCCGGAAATTGGGAGGATCGGGGTCAGAGAATGATCCTGGAAGCGGAGATCGAGATTGGGGATCACACGCTCTACCTTTTTAACAATCACTGGAAATCCAAGATAGGCGGGGTGAGGGACACAGAGCCGGCAAGGTTGGCCTCGGCGCAGGCCCTTACCCGGAGGATCGAAGAGTTGTTGAGCGAGAATCCCGTTGCCGATATCGTCGTCTTGGGGGATTTCAACGAAAGCCTGGATGAAGCCGGGGCGGGAAAGTACAGAACAGCTATAGTTCCCCTTGAATCACGCGGTTCTGACTATCCCGGAAGTCTCTACATCACGGATAGGCAGGATTGGAGTGGAGTTCAAAGCGGCCGGATTGTTCTCTACGAGACCTGGTACGAGTTGCCGAGCGAAAAGAGGGGCAGCTTTGTCTATCAGGGGGAATGGCAAACCCCGGATCACATTCTTCTCTCGCCGGGACTCTTTGACTCTGCAGGCTTATCTTACCATAGAAGTCGCTTCAGGGTGATACGACCATCTTTTCTAGTGCACTCCGAGTCCGGCTATCCCAAACATGGTGGCAAATGGCCCTACTCGGATCATCTTCCGCTTCTTTTGAGCCTTACAGTGGCGGAGTAGTATTTCGAGGGTGATATCTGCTTGTCCTCCATAGCGGCGGATGGCTACATTGGGAAGCAAGAGGTGTCAAGATGGATGAAAACAGGTGGAAAAAATTGGCGCACCTCAGCGATTTGCCGGAGGGAAAAGCGCTTGCCCGCAAGATCGGGAAAAAGGAGTTTCTCGTTGTTCGTAGAGGAGACAGGGTGTGTGCCTGCGGTAACAAGTGTACCCATTATGG
>CAZLRN010000225.1:0-7719 GCA_964561715.1 uncultured Spirochaetales bacterium | reverse complement strand
GAACTTTACTCAATCCTCTTATTTATGTAAAGATTTTAGGGACGCACTCTAAGTAAAAGACCACCGCTTCGAAACTGCAGTGACCTCGAGGGCTCAGGTGGATTCCAACACCGCGCGTATTCTCCGTACACCGGCGGAGGATGATTGCTCCTTTACGATGCGGAAATGTCCCAGTTCTCTGGTGTTGGAAACATGGGGACCTCCACATACCTCCTTAGAAAAATCCCCAATCGAATAAACCTTGACCTTCTCATCGTATTTATCAGAGAAAAGCGCGATAGCGCCTTCTTTGACGGCGTCCTCCAGCGACATGACATCGAAGCTCACATCGAGCTCCCTCTCGATGTGTTTGTTGACTATTTCTTCTACCTGCTTCAGCTCTTCGGGGCTCATCTGCTTTGGATGGGAAAAATCAAACCTCAGCCGCTCTTCGGTGATATTGCTTCCCTTCTGACCCACATGTTCTCCCAATACCATTCGCAGTGCCTTGTGAAGGAGATGTGTAGCGGTGTGCAGTCTCTTCGCCGCCTCCCCGTGGTCGGCGAGTCCTCCCTTGAAGGCTTTTTCAGAACCAGCCTTTGAAAGGGCCTGATGCTTTTCGTAGGCTTTCTGGAATTCCTCCCTGTCGAGGCCCAACCCGTGTTCCGAAGCGAGCTCTTCGGTAATTTCCAGGGGAAATCCGTATGTATCGTAGAGGCGAAAGGCGACCCGGCCGGGAATGATCCTCTTAGGATTCTTTAAGAGGTTGGGAAGCAATTTCTCGAACTCGTGCTCTCCCTTTTTTAAAGTATTGCCAAACCTCTCCTCTTCCAGGGCGAGCTCTTTGAGAATCGTATCGCGGTTGATAGGCAGCTCAGGATAAGATTCACTGTAGCTCTCGATGGTTGCATTTGCGACATCGCCTAGAAAGGGAATATCGATATCGAGTTTCCTTGCATGACGGATCGCTCTCCTGATAAGGCGTCTCAAAATATAGCCCTGTCCCAGGTTGGAGGGAGTTATTCCGTTCTCATCGCCAAGCATGAAACAGGCAGCCCTCACATGGTCGGTTACAATGCGGAAGGAGATATCCATATCATCGTTTTCGCCGTATTTCACATTAGCCTTCGATTCGACAGCCTGCACAATTGGCGTAAAAAGCTCGGTGTCATAGACGCTGGCCTTTCCCTGTAGCATAGCTGCGGTACGTTCCACTCCCATTCCCGTGTCCACCGTCTTGCTCTTTAGAGGCTCGTATCGTCCTTCGTCGGTCTTGTTGTACTGCATGAAGACGTCGTTCCAGACCTCGAAGTACTTACCGCAGGAACACCCAGGTCTGCAGGCATTCCCACAGGCAGGCTTTCCAGTATCGATGAACATCTCGGTGTCCGGCCCGCAAGGCCCCGTCATTCCGGCAGGCCCCCACCAGTTGTCCTCCTTGGGCAAGAAGAAGATCCTCTCGTCCGGAATGCCAAGAGAACGCCATATGTCCGCTGATACGTCATCCCTGGGTGCGTCCCTGTCGCCCTCGAAGACCGTTACATACAGATTATCCGCAGAAAGCCCCAGCCATTTGGGATCAGTGAGGAACTCATAACTGAACTCAATCGCCTCTGTCTTGAAATAGTCTCCCAGAGACCAGTTCCCCAACATTTCGAAAAAGGTTACGTGGGAGGTATCTCCTACATTATCGATATCTACGGTTCGAATACACTTCTGATAATCCACTAGGCGCTTTCCGGTGGGATGGGGCTCTCCCAGGATATATGGCACAAGAGGGTGCATTCCCGCCGTAGTGAAGAGTACGGTAGGATCGTTCTCCGGAATCAGCGATCTCCCGGCAATCTCGGCATGGCCCTTCGATTTGAAGAACTCTATATAAAGCTTGCGAAGCTCGAAACCTGTCATGCCGAAGTATACTATTGAGGCGACCAGTCCCTGTCAACTCTATAGCGGGCTTCAAGTTCAACGAGAAGCAGTCCAGCCTATCTCGAGCTTCTTTGCCGTTGCTGTTGAGCTTGAATCGAGATATGACGCTCTTGAGTTGCTGTACCTGTAGCCGATTAATGGCAATCAAATACGAACACGAGCTAAGGACTGCAGATATTTTGAGATGGGTTCTCTCATAGTAGCTGGATTCGCGGGTCTTGCTGTCACGGGAGTCGTGCTGTGGAACCGCTTTCTAAGAGCAGAGCTAAGAGAACATGAAGAAAGCCGAAAAGATAAAGGAAAAGGCATTCTAGAGACGATTCTCACCCTCTCTACCTGCTATCCCAATTACGCATTGACTAGCGGAGCGCTCCTAAAGAGGCCCTCGGAGGATTCCACGACGTATCGACTATAGCAAAGCAGTTGTGACGAGCCGGTCCAGGATTGACAATCAAGGTATCACCGATCATGTCGGTGCCCCTTCCCTCGTGAATATGGCCGGTGAAACATACAAGCGGCGCCCACCTTTCAATAAACAGCCGGACTTCGGTACTGCCGACATGATGTCCGGTGAGAAGCCGATCCGCCACTGTGTTTATCGGAGGTTGATGGGACACCAAAATCAGAGGTGCGGATGCATCTGATTCGCTGTTAGCGGCTTTCAGCCGATCCATCGCCTGCTCGAGCAGCTTAGCAATCTGCTTTTCACTTAGCTCATTAGGTGTTCGCCCGGGAGCTGGAAGCGATCCGCCGAGACCCACAAAACTGATCCCTTCTCTGAAAAGTCCAAGCCCATGGAGGCTCAGTTCTTCCATGCGGAGATACTGCTCTACCTCTGGAAGGTCGCAGTTGCCCGAAACGGCCAGAACGTTCGCATTGTACTGCCTAACCGCATCAACGATTTTTGCCGCTTCCACCTTCCCGCCAAAGTGAGTCAGGTCCCCTGTCAGCAGCACGAGATCAGTTTCTTTGATTTGCTCGCTGCCCGCTTGAATTGCTCCGAGGTTCCCATGGATATCCGATAGACTCAGGATCTTCATTTCGGCTGCAGTATAGCCAAAATAGCCTTCGGAGAACAACTTGACTCTTTAATTGACCATGCCCGACCCAGATGCTATTAATACGGGAGGTTTAGGCATGATAGAGATAAGTGAATATAGCTACAGTAATCCTCGTTTCAAAGCTTTGCTCGATCGCATGAGTGAGCTGCCCTCCGAAGTGATAGAGACGGTTCAAGGGATTATCGAAGACATCAGGGAGCGGCGCGACGAGGCTCTCTTCGAATATATGCTCATGTATGATAATACGGATCTCTCAGTAACGGGGCCAGAAGTTACGGATGAGGAATTCGAACGGGCACGCGAGGAGGTTTCTGCAGATTTCGAGGAGGCTCTCAAAGCCGCGTGCGATAACCTCTTCAAGTTTCATCAGTATCAACTTTCGAAGTCCTACAAGGTCGAATACCCTGACGGAGTTGTGCTCGAGCGAAAGACCAAGCCCCTTGAACGCGTTGGCGTCTGCGTCCCTGCCGGCCAGGCTCCCCTCTCGTCGTCTCTCTTCATGAACCTCATCCCCGCAATCGTAGCGGGAGTGCCAGAGATCTATGTTATTGCCTCACCGCGAGAAGGCATAATCGACAGCTCGATTCTCTTTACGGCTGATTTCCTGGGCATAAGAAAGGTCTACAAGATATCAGGAGCTCAGGGAGTGGCTGCTCTGGCCTACGGCACAGATACGGTACCCTCTGTCGATAAAATTGTGGGACCGGGGAATATCTATGTTCAAACCGCAAAAAAGCTGCTCTTCGGGCTGGTGGGCATAGATACGATCGCCGGGCCTTCTGAAATCGCCATTATTGCAGATAACAGCGCGCCATCCACCTTTGTGGCAGCGGACCTTCTCTCTCAGGCGGAGCATGGAACCGGAATGGAGGCCAGCGTGGCCTTTTGTCTGAGCGAAAAAAAGGCACTTGAAATCAGAGAAAGGCTGACAGATCTTATCGATGAGCACGACCTGGAGGATAGCGTCTCACAGTCTTTAGGCGCTTATGGGAACATATTTGTTGTCGACTCTGTTGCCACTGCTGTGGATGCGGTGAATATACTTGCTCCCGAACACGTCGAAATCATGACATCCAACGGCGAGTACCTTGCCGAGCGGATTAAAAATGCCGGAGCGATTTTCATTGGTTCCTTTAGTCCCGAACCAGTCGGGGATTACTTCTGTGGCACCAATCACGTACTTCCAACAGGAGGCACTGCACGGTACGCTTCGGGGCTCAGCGTCGCGGATTTTATCCGAAGCTACAGCATCGTGAGATACACCGAAGATGCTCTTGCCGCAAACGCAGATAAGATTCAGTCTCTTGCTCGCCCGGAAGGTATGAGATCTCATATGCTCTCTATTGCTGTCAGAAAAAACACGAAAAGGGAAACCAGCAGGTAGTGATTCGATGAAAAAGACCGAAAACCTTCACATATTAGGCGAAATTCCGCTTATCAGTCCCATCAGCTTGAAGGCTGACCTTCCCATGACCGAGGCATCGAACACAACGGTCGTGGAGAGCAGACAGACCATTAAAAAGATCCTGTCAAAGGAAGACCGACGCCTTCTGGCAATTGTAGGCCCGTGTTCGATTCACGACTACAAAGCCGCGATAGAGTATGCCCATCGATTGAAAGTTCTCCGGCAGAAAGTTCGTGACCGTCTCTTTGTCCTCATGAGAGTATATTTCGAAAAACCCCGCACCACGATCGGCTGGCGAGGCTTAATACTCGATCCGCGGCTCAACGGCACGGGCGAAATAGCCGAAGGGCTTCGCCTGGCCAGGAAGCTCTTGCTGGAGATTACCGCTCTGGGCGTTCCAGCTGCTACGGAATTGCTGGATCCGATCGTTCCGCAGTATATCGCTGATCTTATAAGCTGGACGGCGATAGGAGCCCGGACCACTGAGTCTCAGACTCATCGCGAAATGGCCTCCGGCTTATCGATGCCCATCGGTTTTAAGAACAACACAGATGGCAATCTGCAGATAGCCATCGACGCAATGTCCTCCTCAAAACATCCCCACAGTTTTTTAGGAATTGATCAGGATGGCAAGACCTGTATCCTCAAAACTTCTGGAAATCCCTTCACGCATATGATTCTGAGGGGAAGCCGACGAAAAACCAACTACAAGAGGTGGCACATTAAAGAGGCGTCTCAGCTGCTACACAGGGCGGGCTTCGATTCATCTATTATGGTGGATTGCAGCCACGGGAACTCCGGCAAAAAGCAACAAAATCAGGAGATTGTCCTCAGTAGCATTCTCAAGAACCGGCGTAAAGGAATGGAGAGCATCATCGGATTTATGCTCGAGAGCAACTTAAGAGAAGGAAATCAGAAAATACCGGCGGACAAGTCGCAACTTGAATTCGGAGTCTCCGTCACCGATGGGTGCATCGGATGGGAGAAGACCGAGGCGCTTCTTATGTCGACCTATGATTCGTTGGAAGGAATTGTGTAAAGGCTCGAAGCCTAGCGAGGATACGTGCGCTGCGCATAGGAATGCGCAAGGATATGCGCTGCGCAAGGATATGCGCTTTGCATAGGAATGCTTGAGCGTAGGAACGCTTAGCGAAAGATCAGATCAATTAACCGATTAACGTATCGTAGAAAGAGCTCTCTTTTCTTTGCATCTGATAAGCGATAAGTCTTCTGTTGAGGCAGCGCTTGACTCGCCGGTTGTACTTCTATGCCTGGTCCGGCTGCAGTTTCAAGACCCGCTGGTGGCAATCCTGTCTCCGCTGCAACCGCCGGGATGACCTCTTCGATGTCTTCGGCTGCCAGAATATCCTCTGACTGCTGTAGAAGCCCTCTGAAAACGATCCTCGAATCGGCGATCTTCGAAAAGGAGACTCTCCGGTCGCGCCCCAAGTCTTGCTGGGCTACCCAACCGGAAAGCGTCATCGATTCCTGTTTTCCCTCAAAACTGAGGGTCTTGCTCCCTTCGATCCGCGCCCCTCCATTGGCGTCCAATTCCACAACCCGTGCGACGATTTCCGTGCTGAGGTTATATGTGTCCTCTCCTTTTGCGCTGCGATCGCTTCCAGTTTTAACGGCGGGTAAAAAGGATAGCAAATCGCCAAATTCCCCGCCAGAATACTCAAGACTTATGCCTTTGGAATCCTTGCTAGAGGCACCGTAAGAAAAGACAAAATTGGAATCTATTTCTACAGTGACTACATCCCCAACACCGACGGTTGTTCCATCGGAAACGTACCCGCCAAACTCGGGCGACCACAGGCTTTCGCCGTTAGCTATTGCAATCGAAATGACAAGAATAAGGACTACGAGACTATTTCTTCTTATGTCTGTTTTTTCTGAGCTTCTTCTTGCGTTTATGGGTCGCAATCTTATGTCTTTTGCGTTTCTTGCCACACGGCACTGAATACCGCTCCTTTCTTCTCTGGCTATGAGCGCTTCATGCATATCCATAATATCTCGCTAATAACCATTGTCGTTGATTTCCGCCAAAATATCCATAAACTTTGCTTAAGTCAAGGCACATTTGTCGCAGAAGCTTCTTGAGCATAAAATTGGTTGATTTCCCCAGAAAGCCCTTCGAGATCGTCAGCATGATACCACTTGACACCCGGTATCGATTTAAAAAAAGTAATCTGTCTCTTTGCGTAGCGTCGAGTGTTTCTCTTGATAAGGTCCTTCACTTCGCCCGTAGTCAAGCATCCTCTCTGCAGGAGCGAGAACTCCCGGTACCCGATCCCGCGCATGCCCGAAGTCTCCCAACCAAACCCCCGGGCAAGGAGGTTTTTGACCTCCTCGATAAGCCCCTGCTCGAACATCTGGTCCACCCGTTTTTCGATTCGAGTGTAGAGCTCCTGTCTTGGCCGGCGCAGCCCCAAAAATAGAAAGCGATAGTCTTTTCGCAACGCCCCTGGGACATGATAGCGGGATAGAGGCAATCCGTCTATCCTATGAACCTCTAGTGCCCTGATAATTCTCGCTTGGTCACTGGATCCTATTCGCCCAGCATAGTCAGGATCGACCCTGCACAACTCCGAATAGGCCGTCTCAAGCCCTACCCTTTCGATCCATTCGGCCAGTTTCTGCCTGACTCTGTCGTTGCTCCTAGGAGCTTCCGAAAGTCCGAATGCAAAGGATTTGAAGTAGTAAGCCGTGCCTCCCGCCAGCACGGGACGAGCATTTCGCTTCAAGAGCTCACTCACCATACTCTCTGCTCTTCTGACAAACTCTCCCACATTGAAACGGTAGTCTGGATCTACGATATCGATGAGATGATGAGGTGTCACCTGCAAGAGTTTATGATCTGGCTTGGCAGTACCAATGTCCATATACCGATACACTTGCATGGAATCCGTGTTAATAATCTCTGCTCTTTGGGAAAAAAGCGTATTCAGAACTTCGGTTTTGCCTACGGCTGTAGGACCGAAAAGACACAGTAACGAAGGGATGTCAGAAATGCTCGAATCACAACTCTTCGAGACACTCGAAACCCTATTCTTCGAGACGGTACTCCACCTTATTAGTTAGAATCTGTCTGACGGCAAGGGGTACGATCTTGCCTCTGCTTTCGTCCAACTCCTCATCACCCGCCAGGTTTATCTGTATGGCCCTTTTAATCGTGGCGCACGTAACCTCATACATGTTCCCCTGGTTTTTGATGAGCAAATCCATAGGTAGTCTCATCCCCAAAACTCCGAAGACCAGAAAGATGTAAAAGACCGCCGCTTCGGCGGCGGTGCGTCGCTACGATCGCTGCAAAGCAGCGGTGCGGGCTCGGCGTGGGCGGGC
>CAZLRN010000224.1:0-7722 GCA_964561715.1 uncultured Spirochaetales bacterium | reverse complement strand
CTATATGAAGTGATCGCTTGATTGTTTCACCAAAGCTCTCGGCTTTTGATCCCTGGAATCGCATAAGAAGATTAGCTAGATTGAGCCCAACCTCTTCGGAAACATGCAAATCCGCTGCGATGTAGTAAAAATCCATGAGCTGGACAAGAACGTCCTTGCCCTCAGCGTTTATGAATGACGGTTTGTAGTCCTGGTCGCTCTCATTGAAGTTTGGGTCGAAATGGGTCAGCAGCTCGTTGAAATTGAACTGGGAGACGTTGGCGAGCCGGACAAGGTTGTTGCAGCCATCGTTGAAGGAAACTCCATCAATATCTGATACGATATCCAGAAGCTCATCTATTTCGTTGTTGATTCTTCTGAGTTCTACCTCTGCATCCGGTGACGAAACAATCCGTTTTTTGATCTGTTCGTACGTGTACTGTAGCCTCTTTTCACGATAGAACTCGGGAAGCCTGACTTCGACGAGATAATCCCAGAATCTCTGAGCTAGCTGCGCATCTTCATGGCAGATCGTTTTGGCGACGATCTGTTTGAGAGGCGCAACCGCCTTGTAGAGCCTGAAGAGAACCGAAGCAAATCCAGGCAGAACCACACCTGATAGGGAATCGATGTACGGCGGGTTCATACCCCTTAGCTGCATCGAAATATCTCGCAGGCGCCTTCGCTTGTCAGCCTCCGGTGAGCTTCCGCTGAGAATTAGATCGAATAGATGCCTAAAAAACTCGAGGAATCCCACAGTGTCTCCCCGTTTGGGTCCGATTGACATTTGCCAATCTTAGTACCATTTTAGTGGAGTCGATCCAAAAAGACAATAATTCCATGAAGGCGATGATACTGGAAAAACCAGGGAAGGTGAATTCGTCACCGCTCAAACTCGTGGACCTACCTTCTCCCGAACCCAAATTGGGGGAGATTCGGATATCCATTCGAGCCTGCGGAGTCTGTCACACCGATCTTCACACTGTCGAGGGAGATCTCCAGCTGCCCCGACTTCCGATTGTTCCTGGGCATCAGATTGTTGGGACCGTCGAACGATGCGGATCTGGGGTATCCAGGTTCGCGAAGGGGCAACGGGTGGGGGTGCCTTGGCTCTTCGACACATGTGGGCAATGCGAATACTGCAGAAGCGGAAGAGAAAATCTCTGCTCTCGTGCACGGTTTACCGGATTTCATGAAAACGGCGGCTATGCCGAAGAGGTTGTGGTAGGGGAGGCCTACGCCTATCCCATCCCGTTGGGCTTCACAGATTCGGGAGCTGCGCCGCTGTTGTGCGCCGGAATCATAGGATATCGCGCATTGAGACTGAGCGAAGCCAGGCCTGGAACGCGAATCGGGCTCTTTGGATTCGGCGGTTCTGCCCATATAGCAATTCAAGTAGCCCGGCACTGGGATTGTGAGGTGTATGTCTTCACCCGAAGCAAAGGACACCAGGAACTGGCGCGTCAACTGGGAGCCAAATGGGTCGGCAGAGCTGAAGATACGCCGCCGTCTCCGATTAAGAGCGCTGTCGTCTTTGCCCCCGCAGGTTCGATCGTTCCACTGGCATTAAGCCACCTGGACAGGGGAGGGACCCTTGCTTTGGCGGGAGTCACTATGACCCCGATTCCCATGTTGGACTACGATCGCCTTCTCTATTGGGAGCGTACCGTTCGCAGCGTCGCGAATTTCACTCGAAAGGACGCCGAAGAGCTTTTAAGGCTGGCAGCGGAGATACCGATTAAAACCACGGTCCAGGTATTTCCTCTGGAAAGCGCCAATGAGGTACTTCTTGCGTTGAAAGAGAGCCGGATAGACGGTACGGGAGTGCTGGCAGTCAATCCTTGAGGCTGTCGTAGATATCTCCAAAAATTACGTGAAGCTCCATGAAGATCTCCATGAGGTGGGGATCAAAATGCCCAGTCTCCTCAGTGCACATGACCTCCACCGTTTTTGCGTGCGAGAAGGGCTCTTTGTATGAACGCTCCATTCTCAGGGCGTCGTAGACATCCGCAAAGGCTACAATTCGAGCACTCAGAGGAATCATGGACTCGCTTAAGCCGTAGGGGTATCCCCTTCCGTCCCACCGCTCATGATGAGAGAGGGCGATCTCTCTGGCCATGGAGTTTGGATAGGTACTCAGTATGAAAGCCCCGTTAATGGTATGTTCCTTCATAATTTCCCATTCCCATTCATCCAGCGGACCATCCTTGTTCAGGATGTTGTCCGAGGTGCCGATTTTCCCTACGTCGTGCATGGCTGCCAGGTATCCGATGTTCTCCAAGAATTCCCTGTCAATGCTTGAGTAGTTGGGCCTTCCCATCAGGTATTCCGTCATGGATGTGGAATAGGCATTCACGCGCTGAATATGGTTGCCTGTATCGTTGTCTTTGAGGCGGGAAGCCTCCAAAAGACTGGTGAAGGTATCACGCAGTAGCTTTCTGTGTTCCTGGCTCACATCGTCGATGATGACCATGTAAGCGACAGGATCCTGTAAGAGCTCCGGTGACTTGAATACCGGTAGCAACAAAAGGTTGCAGAGGATGTTTCTCTCAGCCTGGCCTTTCTTCTCCACCTGCCCACGCCAGCTGTATGTCGCCTCCTGAGATCTGATGTGTCTCATTAAGAGAATTCTCCGTTCTTCGTCAAAACTCTCTGAGTAGAAACGCGTGATATGCTGGCCAAAAAAGGCTTTAGAGTCACCGTACAACTCCTGAAATTTCAGATTGGACCAGACAATCAGGAGGTTGTTGTCCAGAAGCAGAAGCGGTAGAGGGTTCTTCAGGTAGTTTTTGGTCCAATATCGAATCGATTCCTCTTTGATAAGCCCTTTGAAAACCTGCTCGGGTGATTCCTCGGATGCGATTTCTTCCAGCTCTTCCAATTCTTCCAGTTCTTCCAGGGGCTCTGCATCCGAAAGGATTGGTTCCAAATCGTTGTCGTCGCTCATAACCTTTTGCTTTCCCTTTTGATCTCGGCCTCACTTCTCCTGAGATACAGAGGCACAATGGAATCTCCCTCGTCACCGGCGCGGGCGAACTTCTCTAATCCTAGCTTCAGCAGGATACAGGGGTCGGTCCAATTATAGAGGGGGTCCAAACTGAAGGCAGCTTGCACCTTGCCCTGAGAGAGCTGGTCGTAGAATCGATGAGCGTAGGATCCTGTGAGAAGGATTTCTTCTTTCGATTCCGTTAGTAGTATGCTCAACAGGCTATCCTCCGAGACATCGAGGTAATCGGATATACGTTGTCCCTTTTGGTATAGGGCGGAGTAGAGACGGTTTTTTTTTGCATCTATCACTGGTACAACAACACTGTGATAACTCTTGAGTTTCCAGCCCAAAGTGTCGAGTCCAGAGACTCCGACGATGCTGCACGAAGCTCCGAGGGCAAGCCCCTTGGCCGTCGCTAGGCCGATTCTCAAGCCCGTGAAGGATCCGGGTCCGATACCGGCTACCACCAGGTCGAGATCAGCCGGGCATATGTCAGCGTCGTCACATAGCTTCTCAATCCACGGAGCAACAGATTGGGCATGCATCAGACCTGCAGTTTTTGCGAAAGACCAAAAGGCGTTATGGGCTTGGAGACAGATAGAGAGCGTTTCAGTTGCACAGTCGACGGAAATTGCATTCAAACTCATACCTTGGGCATGGCGTCTCATCAGAGCTCAATTCCGCTGATGCTTATGGTTCTCGAGCCCTTATCTTGTCCTAGCGAATCCCCTTCTGCAAAGGCGATGCTAACATGAATGGTTTCTTTTGGCAGGATTTCTCCCGCCTTCTCCCCCCACTCGATCACTACTACACCGTCTTGGCTATTGAAAAAAACATCCTCCAGTCCGGCATCAATGATTTCAGTGGTATCATCGATTCGGTACAGATCGATATGATAGAGGATAACGGGTGCCCTGTAGACTGACATGATCGTGAAGGAGGGGCTCGTTACCTGTTCTTGGATTCCTAAAGCTTTGGCAATGCCCCTGACAAAAGTGGTTTTCCCGACTCCCAGCTTTCCCTCGAGGGAAACAACCATTCCGGTTTTCAGCGATCTGCCCAGCTGTCGGCCAGTACGTGTCGTTTGTTCTGCGTTATGGGTAATTGTACAAAACAGAATGGCTGATCCTATTCCCTGATTTCCAGTCTAGTTGATCATCCCAAGCTACTAATTTTGCCGGTGCTGGTCAATCTGTACTGCCTGGGCACACTGCTGGATGGCTGCACGTAGTTATACACATAGGAATAGATGCTGTTGAGATTGCGACTCGTTACCTTGGTGAACATGATATGCATGATCGAGAAGAGGCCCCTATTGCGAGTGACCCGTCGTACTTTTCCGTAAGCCGTAAGTCGTTGTCCCCTCTCGATCTCAAATTGAATCATGAGAAGCTTGCCTCTTTCGAGAGGCGCCTGACTGTTAATACTGCAACCCCCCGCTGATATATCTAGAAAATTGCCGAGGTGTTTGAAGTTCTCCTGAACGTAGGCGCGACGTCTCTCATTCCGGCCTTTACCCACACTGACAATTTCGATTGGGTAGAAGAAACAACTTCGTGCAAGGGGCCTTCTGCGGAACTTGCGCTGTTGGCTGCGTCTGAGTGTTCGTGAGTGCTGAATGAGAAAAGCTGCCTGCCCTTTCAGGTCGTCGTATCCCAGAATTTTGCTCTCGAACATGTAACCCGAATCATTGTTCCGCCAGAAATGCGATTTAATATTAGTTCCCCGCTTCCATTGTAGCCTTGCTGTTCCAAGCTCTTCTGGAATTGCGCACACGAGCATTCGCTTGAGATTTGTGACAATCTTGGTTTGGAGCTGAGATCCATCCGGAAAAGAAATAACCATTGATTGGCCCGGCCTGATCAGGTTGGTCGAGGTAATGCCAACACCCTTTCGCGAGCTCTTCTCAAGTTTTTCCTTTATCTTGAAGTAATCGTTGAGCTGCTTCTCCTTATCTTCTGATGAGAGCTCCTTATTGTGATTGACCGAATAAATGCCTTTTTTGAGGATATCGTCCAGCAGGCCTGCATTTGAGAAGATCAAAAAAGGCTGTTTTACCTTGCAGACCCTTATCAGATTTTCAAGGCTCTCCAATTGGGTTTTCGTCAATCCGACATTTGAGGCCATGCGCTGAAAGACATTCCGATTGAATTTACGTTTCGATGCTGCCGATTTTCTGCCCTTGCTCGCACTAATGCCCCCTATCAGAAGAACGGCAAAAAAAGCCAATATGAGGACAATCCCGATGATTATAGACGTGGTGTTCTGTTCGGGCCAGAATTGGAAGCCGGACTGAAGCAGAATCAGATTGACTGGACTATTCATGGCGTTTCGCTCTGGTTTTTCTGGACATCTCGGAGAAAGCCTAGTAAAAGCTCGAGGCGCGGAGTAACTTCGTATTCCAGCAAATCGCCAATCAATACCGTATCTTTCGTATCAAAGGCTCCGAGGAGCTCTCGAAGTATTCTATTAAAATCACTGAAAAAACCGCTAACACTATCTCCATTTATTTGTATCCCTTTAAGTGATATTTGGGAAGACTCATCCAAGCTGGAGATAATCCTCAGGATTCTCTGCGAGATATCCGCAAATCTAACAATCGTCGCCATCGCTTTCTGCTCTTGACCGGTTTGCAGAAGAACTGATGCCTCCTTGAGCTCCTCTGATGTGCGTTCTAGCTCCACTATAGATGTAGCCAGAACATCGAAAGGATTAGTCAGCTCATTGCGCCTCACAGAAAGCATTTCGACAAGGCTCTCGAGGATTTTCAAAGCCTTCTTTGTCACCCCATCAGGCCAATCTAATATGGTCTTGGCATCGGCACCGGCAAGCAGTCTTTCTAGATCGGCTGCCTCATGAAAGTAATCCGGTTTCAGACTCGAGGGGAATATGATTTTAAGGCTTTTCAATGTGTTTTCCTCTCCTAGAAGAAGATCATCCAGAGTCGAGCTGTCCCTCTTCTCGATAGCAGATTTGAGCATATCGAGATATATCATAACGGTTTCAATATTGGTAAGCTGTAGCTCTTCTAGAAGCCTGGCCTTTATAACAATTCGCTCGATGTCGTCGAGGGGTGTGGAGAACCAGTTTCCCTCAATATCGTCCGTAAGATCTATCTTCTCTTCGGCCCCTTTGTGCGCAAGTTGGAGCGATGCAATAACCAGGTTTGATTTGCTGAGCCAAGCCTCGACAGCGGTAATAACCTCGCCGAGAGTTTTTTCCTTTTCCAGTGCAAAGTCAAGTTTTTCATTATTGACTAGAATTTCCAAAGTGATTCCTTCAGTTTCTAGTTACCGCCCTTGTTGAAGTTATCAATGGTCTTTGAGTTTTGCTCGAAAACCTGCAGCATATGCTCCATCTTACCATATTTTTTCTTGAGGGCGAGCTCATATTCCTCCAAATCCTCTTCGAATTTGGAAATATCTCTGTTTCTGTAGGTTACGGTTCGGTCAATGGTAGAAACCTTGTTGGCTATATAGCCATTGGAAGAAGCATAGTTCCTCAAATTGAAATCCACTAAGTAGGCGGCGCCGGAGTCGACGACAAAATCTCCATCCGTATCATCGCCAAAGAGCTCGCTTACCGCCTCAGGGTAATTGTTTAGCGCTCCTTCGAGCTTCTCTTCGTCTATTTCCAAGTACCCGCGCAGCTTGCTCCTTTTCAGGGTGGTGCTGGTTCCCAGTTTGCTGGCGTCCGTCGATACTCCAATCTGAGCCAGCATAGATAAGTTCCGACCGGCACTGGTTTTGTAGGGCGACTGCATGATCATACGAAGGCGGCTTTTCATTTGATTGAGCCCCAGCTCTCCCTGGAGCAAACCGAGATTCTTTTCGGCTTTCTCCTTTTCCTCTTCGCTCAGGTACAGTGCCTCTTCGATAACCGCCGGATCATTACGGGAAAGAATGTCGATTTGAGTGAGGAGCCGATTGTAATAGCCCACAAACTGGATAATCGTCTCCTTGATGGATTCTTCATCTCGCCTAATATTGAGGGTAATGGATTCGTCGCTCTCTCCGATCAGATTGAGTGTTACCCCCGGAAGTAGATCATCGATGATATTGGACTCTCTGCGGACCTCGACGCCGTCGAGCTCCAAAATAGCATCTTGAGCCTCGGAGAGGGGATGTACAGGTCGCTGATCTTCTCTAGTGGTCGGATCGAAGATTCTGATATTTGAAACGATAATTTCTCTATGGGTGTTTCTATTTACCACAAAAAGTGCATCCAGCCGGTCAGCCAATTCTCCAATGGGAACTCGGTATTTTTGAGATCCTGCAGAGGGTTGGATTTGAGGGAGCTCAATCGTCTGCGCTCTGCTCAGCATAGAAAATACCCTCAGATCTTCGACGGTTTGAGGCGGCTCCGGCTGCTCCAGTTGAGGCTTGATATACTGGGATTCTTCGTTTTCGATCGTAACACCTTGAAATCCCGCGCTTCCGGAGGAAGATACATCCGGGCCTTGAGGTAGGGGAGGAGGAGCCCAGGCTGTTTCTTCGAATACTGTGACATCGCAATCGATCTCCAAAACCATTTCAGGGCTCAAAGAGAAGAAAGGGGTAACGGGAATTTTAATGGTTTCAGTACTCGGCTTTAAGGTGAGCTTTCCATCTGATACTTGAATGGACTCCGGTTTCTCCGGCATTTCCCAGAGTGATGCTGAGGTGTTGTCAATCGGTATCTCGAGCTTTGTATCGTGGATAGCTTCGAGCATCCCGGACTCAAGGCCGAATGCTAGAGCCTGATCACGGAAGATC
>CAZLRN010000223.1:0-7727 GCA_964561715.1 uncultured Spirochaetales bacterium | reverse complement strand
GTCATACAGTGGATACGAGATTGAGAGGAAGCGACAGCTGGATTCCCTGCTACAACAATACGAACGGCAACAGGATGAGATCGAGAGAATCGAAGCTTTCATTAGAAGATTTCGATACAAAGCCTCTAAGGCAAGGCAAGTTCAGAGCCGGATCAAAATGCTGGAGAAGATGGAGCGGATCGAGATCCCGCCGCTTATCAAGAACATACATTTTGAGTTCCCCGCTCCCCCCCGATCGGGACGGATGGTGCTTCGGCTCATAGACATCAGCAAGTCTTTTGGCGATCGTCCCGTTTTTGAAAGGTTGAGCTTCGAGCTCAACCGGGGAGAGAAGCTTGTAGTCGTGGGTCCCAATGGAGTCGGCAAGACAACGCTGATTCGGATTCTGAATGGCGAGCTGCCGCCTGATCAAGGTGAAATTGCCTACGGAAAGGATGTGTTCACCGGCTATTTCTCGCCGGAGAATCAATCCGGGAGCGAAGGGGAGGAAACACAGGGAGAGATGTCTGTGATAGAGTCCATCGAAGCCTGCGCTCCCACTCAACTCGTTCCCCGATTGAGAAACCTTCTGGGGGCGTTTCTCTTTCAGGGCGACGACATTCACAAGCCCCTCCCTGTTCTAAGCGGTGGAGAGAGAAGCCGGGTGCAGCTCCTGAAGCTGCTGCTCCGCCCCGTAAATTTGCTTCTCCTGGATGAGCCGACAAACCATCTGGATATGAAATCTAAAGATGTGCTTCTCGATGCGCTTCGCAACTACAGCGGGACCCTGGTGTTTGTCTCTCACGATCGGTACTTTATAGAGCACCTCGCCGGCCGGGTGCTGGAACTCGGCGACGGCAAATCCAAGCTATACTTTGGGGACTACAGCTACTATCTGTGGTCTAGAGAGAGGGGTTCGACGGAAACGGAAGTTGATCGGAAGCGATATCGAGACAACTTTTCAGAGCATGGGAGCGATGGAAAAAGAGATCGGGAGATGGAGAAAAACCTCAGGAGCCAGCTCGATAAACTACAGAGAGAGGAGAGGGATCTCCTGGAGAGGCTCGAGCAGATAGAAGAGGCGAAGGGGCAGTTGACGGATTCGATGTCGGATCAGCGGATATATCTCGACGGTGACAAAATGAGGAAGATCAAGAAACAGCTCGAGGCCTATGAGTCAGAGCACCGAGCTCTCACAGAGCGATGGGAAAGCATCACTAGCGAACTGGAGAATATATCAGAAAAAGCCGATTAGCGGAGGTTACACCTTGTCGATTTTCAAAGCCTACGATATCAGAGGGATTTGGGGACAAACGATAGATGCCGCGCTGACCTACAGAATAGGCTGCGCATGTACGGGACTGCTCGAAGGTAAGACCTTCCTGTTAGGTTATGATGCTCGAACTCACTCGAAGCTCATGTGCGACGCCTTTGCCGGCGGTTTGAGGGATCAGGGCAGGAGCTCTACGAGGCTTGGTCTGTGCAGCACGCCGCAACTGCATTTTGTTCAACACCGAAATCGCTTCGACGCTGCAGCAATGATAACCGCTTCCCATAATCCGCCCCGCTACCACGGCATCAAGCTTTATGACCGAGATGGCGGTCCGGTTAGTTACGGGCGGGGTTTGGAGAAACTAGAGAAAGAGGTTGAGCGCATGGGAAGCGGCTCCCAGAGCTGGACGCCATTCGAGAATACGGATGAAGCGTTCGCCGATAAGGCGCTTAGTGGTTACATCGATTTTCTCTGTGCTGCGTCTCGCGGCATGATGCTTTCTCAGCGAGTTGTTGTCGATGCATCCAACGGATCTGCGGGTAAGGTCTTTGAGCGCCTCTGTGAAGCGCTGGATATCGATGCGGTCCTGATCAACCTGGATCCGGACGGAAGGTTTCCCAATCATGATCCAAATCCGCTGGAGGAGGCAAGCCGCAAACAGGTGTCCTCCAAAGTCGTGCAGGAGAGAGCCGATGTAGGAGTCCTGTTGGACGGAGATGGAGACCGAATCATCTTTTTCGATAATCGCGGCGAAGTGATCGAGAACTACTTTCTTTCGGCTCTTTTGGCCGAAGAGGTTCTGCGGCTCCATCCCGGAGGTGCCATAGTGTACGACCTCATCTCCTCCCGTGTGCTTCCGGAGCGAATCAGCGAACTAAAGGGAAAGCCTGTCATGTCGCGGGTGGGATACACATTTATCCACGAGAACATGGTTTCTACGGGCGCCGCCTTTGGAGCCGAGACCTCGGGACATGTCTATTTCAAGGTATCCGATGATTACTACACCGAATCTGCAGCTTATGCTCTCGTCTTTCTGCTGAAGGTGATTTCCCGTAAAGGTAAGCCTCTTGCGGAGCTTGTTGAACCTCTACGCCGCCGTTATTTCCAGGCTCCGGAGACCAATCTGAGCGTCGATGACAAACAGCGGGCTCTCGAACTCGTGGAGGAGCGATTCAGTGACGGGGTGATCGAAAAAATCGACGGCATCAGCATTTCCTATGACGATTTCTGGTTCAATTTGAGACCCAGCAATACCGAACCCCTTATGAGGCTGCGCCTGGAGGCAGGCCGGAGGGAAATTGCAGAATCGAGGATGGCCGAGATCGTCGAGCTTATCGCCGATGCATGATCGGAGGAGAGTGAAATGAAAATAAAATATAACGCACCTGTCATTCTCACCTTCGCCCTCGTATCGGCGGGTGTGCTCGTCGTGGCGCAGATCCTCGGGCCTCAGTTCGTCGCGCGGTTCTTCAGCGTGCCTGGATACACTCAAAGAATCCGGCTTTTGAGCCCGGAAGCCTTCCGGCTCATTACCCACGTGATCGGCCACGGTAGCTGGCTTCATCTCATGAGCAATTTTGCGTTTGTGCTTCTCATCGGTCCCATTCTAGAGGAGAAATACGGATCGGGACCTCTCTTTGTGATGATGCTGGTAACCGCTTTGGCTACGGGTATCCTCAATATGCTTTTCTTTCCGACCGGCCTGTTGGGAGCCAGCGGGATCGTGTTCATGCTGATTCTTCTCATCTCCTTTACCAACATCAGAGAAGGGGAGATACCTTTAACGTTTATCCTTGTCGTGCTGCTCTTTCTCGTGAAGGAGATCCTGAACATTTTCGAGAACAACAATATTTCGGAGTTTGCTCATATTGTAGGGGGAATCTCCGGTGCTCTATTTGGATTTCTGTTCAGAGGCCGGAGAACTTCGCCAGAGGGGACGCCTGAAAACCCGGCCGATCATAGCTGATCGGTCGATCATGCCTGATTGGTCGATCATCCACGCTTCATACGGAATCCACTATTACTGCAGTTTCGAAGCCAGCGCTTCAGAAACTTGTACCTTCGGTGCTTAGGCAAAAGCCATCGCAACGGGTGGGCGGGCTCAGTCGGGCGGCCGCACCCCGCCCACGCCGAGCCCGCACCGCTGCTTTGCAGGTGGCTTTTGCTTGACCATCGCGAAATGAGCTATTATCTGTTAACATAAGAGGAACCAATGTTTACGGAGAAACTGGAGCAGATCAAATCCCGATATCTCGAGGTACAAAAGGAAGTTGCCGACCCGGGCATCGTGAAGGATCAGAAGCGATATCGAGAGGTTATGCAGGAGTGTACCAACCTGGCCGAGATTGTCGCTGTGTACGAGAAGTATCAGAAAGTCGACATTGAGATCGCTGCCGCGCAGGAGATGCTCGATGAAGCTTCTGATCAGGAGCTGAGGAAGCTTGCGCAGGATGAGATCAAGGATCTGGAACAGAAGAGGGACAAGCTGCAGCAGAGCCTGAAAATGATGCTTGTACCCGCCGATCCTCTGGATGGCAAAAATATCATCATGGAGATCCGGGCCGGCACTGGCGGCGAAGAAGCGGCGCTCTTTGCAGCGGATCTATTTCGCATGTATTCGAAATACGCCGAGCATAAAAACTGGCGACTGGAGATTCTCTCTTCCCACGGGACCGGCATCGGCGGATTCAAGGAGATCATCTTTTCTATCGCCGGCAAGCAGGTGTACGCGGATCTGAGGTACGAGAGCGGAGTGCACAGAGTCCAGCGTGTTCCGGTTACCGAGACCGGTGGTCGCATTCATACCTCCGCCGTCACGGTGGCTGTGCTTCCCGAAGCCGAAGAGACGGATATCGAGATCAAACAGGAGGATCTGCGCTTCGACGTCTATCGATCCTCAGGCCCCGGTGGACAGAGTGTTAACACGACAGATTCAGCGGTTCGGGTAACCCACATTCCAACGGGAATGGTGGTTACCTGCCAGGACGAAAAGTCGCAGCACAAGAACAAGGCAAAGGCCCTGAGAGTGCTCAGAGCGAGGCTCTACGAGCTGGAGGAACAGAAGAGACGGGCAGAGAGGGCGCAGGCTAGAAGGAACCAGGTGGGAAGCGGGGATCGTTCGCAGAGGATTCGAACCTACAATTTTCCTCAGAATCGAGTAACCGATCACCGAATCAATTTGACTCTTTACAAGCTCGATTCGGTAATAGAGGGCGACCTGGTGTCAATCGTGGACTCCCTTAAACTGACTGCCAAAGAGCAATATCTCAAAGCCGAGCTTTCATGACCGTACAAGAAGCTCTCCGAGAAGGCTACTCTATACTCAAGCAGGCGCGTGTGGAGACGCCGTTCCTGGACGCCACTCTCCTTCTGTCCGAAGCGTGCTCGTGCAGCAAAGAGCAGCTCTACCTCGGATTCGCCGAGGACCTACCCAGTAGAGCCCGTACCGACTCTAATACCACAGCCTATGAGCTTTACAGCAGTTTTCTCGCGCTGCGCTGCCAGGGGTTACCGGTTTCCTATATCAGACAGAAAAAGGAGTTTTTCAGTCTCGAGTTCAAAGTGGACGATCGAGTCTTTGTCCCACGGCCCGATACCGAATGTCTCATCGAAGTCGCTCTGAACGTTGTAGACCGCCTCGCCTCGGATCGCACTGCAGGCACTGCACACCCTATCACCCTGCACGATGCCTGCACCGGTTCGGGATGCATAGCCATTACGATGAAACACCAACGTCCTTCGCTCTCGGTTTCGGCTTCGGATATATCCGGATCCGCAGCCGAGCTGTTTGAGATCAATTCCCGCCTGATCCTCGGCGAAATCATTCCTTTTACCCTTTCGGACCTCCTCGACAACGTAACAGGCCCTTTCGATCTGATCGTCTCTAATCCTCCCTACCTCCGCAGCGGAGTGGCTGCGGCTATGCAGAGTTCCGGATGGCCGGAACCAGCAATGGCTCTCGATGGAGGGCCTAGCGGAACGGAACTACCCATCAGACTTATCCGTCAGGCCGCCGGCAAGCTTAGACGTCCGGGCGGACTGGTTCTGGAGGCCGATCCACAACAGATGGAGTCTCTCGCTGAGGCAATGCGAGGCTATGGATTCGATGAAATACAGATCGTGCAGGATCTTGCGGGCCGTGAGCGGGTCATTACCGGGAGAGTCGATTGAATGAGTGAGCTCCATGCGCTCAAGCGCCGCTTTCAGCAGTTGTTGACACCCTACCCCAAGGGAGAGATGCAGGAGATTCTCCGTGCCGTTGACTGGAGCGATAAGCTGCACGGAGACCAAAAGCGGGCGAGTGGGGAGCCCTTTCTCGTTCACCCCCTCAGTGTGGCGGAAACGCTTGTTCACCTCAGATTGGACTACATTGCCGTTATCGCGGCCCTCCTTCATGATGTAATCGAGGATACCAGCATAACGAGGAGCCAACTGGAGCAGAAGTTCGGCAGGGATGTGATGACGCTGGTGGAAGGTGTCACGAAGATTACGCTTCTCAGAGCCAAGAGCAAGAGCGTGCAGAGCTCAGAGTCGATTAGAAAGATGCTCTTTGCAATGGTCAAGGATATTCGGGTAATCCTGATAAAACTGGCTGATAAGCTGCACAACATGAGGACCCTCGAGCACCTCGAGGTCGAAAGGCGCAGACGGATCGCCTCCGAGTGCCTTGATATTTATTCTCCTCTTGCCGGGCGTTTGGGAATTTCGTGGATAAAGGACGAGCTGGAAGACTTAGCAATGAAAACCCTCTATCCGGACGCCTATGAGCAAATCAAGCGATACGTCTCCCAGAGAAAGAGCCAAAGATCTGAGTATCTGGAGAGGGTGAAAAGAGCTATCACCCAGGCCGCCGCTAAAGAAGGCTTATCCGTGGAAATAAGCACTCGGGTCAAACACTTCTATTCGATTTTCCAAAAGATGAAGAAGAGGGGAAAGCCGCTGGATGAAATCTACGATCTGTTGGGTTTGAGAATTCTCTGCCCATCGACCATGGATTGCTACACGATTTTGGGACTGGTGCATGAGTTGTGGAAGCCGCTGGCTGGACGCTTCAAAGACTACATTGCTATGCCGAAATCCAACCGCTATCAGAGCCTGCATACCACGGTTATGGCGTATGAGGGCAAGTTGATCGAGATACAGATCAGAACACGGGAGATGAATCAAACCGCTGAATATGGAATCGCGGCGCACTGGCTCTACAAGAATCGGCGGGAGAAACGTCATTCAAAGGATGCAGGCAAATCGAAGGAATCAACGAAGTCGAAGGAACTTATTAGCCCGGAAGATCTAACCATTATCAACAAGCTGAGAAACTGGGACCGAGGGCTCAAACAGGGAGGTGACTTCCTCGAAGAGATAAAGGACGAGCTTCTCAAGGATTCCATATACGTCTTTACGCCAAAGGGAGATGTGATCGAGCTTCCAAAAGGGGCCACACCGATCGATTTTGCCTATCATATCCACACCGATATTGGTAATCGTCTCCAGTCCGCCAGGGCGGACGGGAATATCGTGCCGCTCCGCAAGGCCCTACGGAATACCCAGGTCATCGAAATTGTCACTTCCACAAAGGCGCGCCCCCATCTAAGCTGGCTTCGTTTTGCGAAGACTCATAGAGCCCGGACCAAGATCAGGCAGTGGCTCAACCGGCACGACGAGAGCCTCCTTATCGATCGGAACATCGTCGTGCGAAAGGGCGAAGTGGCCCACCCTGCACTGGTAGAGCGAAAGATAGACAGGCCCCCGAGCCGAGCCCCGGAGCCATCGGACCTTTCCAAAGGGATGCAGGTTCTCGACACGAGCCGTGTTGGAATTCGAGCCGGAAACGAAAGAAACATCATGATCAAGATAGCCCAGTGCTGTCGTCCCTCCACGGGGGACCGTATTGTCGGCTATATCTCACGGGGTCGGGGTATCATAATTCACAGAGAGAATTGTAAAAATCTGAAATATATCAAGGATTTCGGAGTACGAAACATCGATGTCGAATGGGAAACCATATCGCCGAAGGCGACGAGACGCTTCAAGGTAACGGCTCGGGAGGCGGTTGATCTTTTTTCGGAAATCGAAGGGGCTCTGAGAAAATATGACGGTCATTTGATTTCGGGCAAGCTGCAGCCCAACTCTAAAGGCAGCTTGACCGGTTATTTTTCTGTCGAAATCGACAGGGCTGAGCAATTCAAGAAAGTGCTGAAGGATTTGAGAACCATACCAGCTGTGGTCAACATTCAGCCGGCGAGAAATAATTATCATTAAAAAATCCATTTT
The DNA here is from genome assembly GCA_964561715.1 of uncultured Spirochaetales bacterium. Lineage (GTDB taxonomy): Bacteria > Spirochaetota > Spirochaetia > SZUA-6 > CAZLRN01 > CAZLRN01. The sequence goes on along the minus strand of CAZLRN010000223.1, from coordinate 205 downwards.
TGATGTTGATGATTTATCGCAGAATTATTATCTTTTGCCAAGAACGGTGTCGCCGTTCGTCCATTCATCATAAATTTTATCAATAAACCTTAATAGTATAGGAAGGGTTAGGTATGGCAAAGCAGTTGCAGTTTGATGAAGTATCCAGGCGGGCATTGCTCAGCGGGGTTGAGAAAATGTCCAACGCGGTTAAGGTTACCCTCGG
>CAZLRN010000222.1:0-7731 GCA_964561715.1 uncultured Spirochaetales bacterium | reverse complement strand
GAATAACCCCCTGCCTCTCCGTGGATGGGCTTTAGGCACTTAGCTTGAAGTCGAGCGCAGGGCTTTTGATATGCGAAGGACGGCGCGCCGATCGATGCCATCCTGCACGAGTTTTCGTTAGCCCATTGCTTCTGCTCTGGCGATGACAATTACCCGTAGGCTGCTTACCGCTTTTGGGTCTTGCGTATGTCTCTGATGTACATCACGCTGTTGTTGTTGCGCATCTCCGTCTGAAAGAGCCCGGTTGCCCGGATCAGGTCACCTAACTTGGCGTATCCGTAGTTAACGGGGGAGAAGGAACTGTTGTTAGAGATGTACTGACCTGCCCGACCCAGGTTGGACCAACCATCGTCCTCGGCGGTTTGATCGGCGGCGTTTCTCAAGACGTTGACCAGCCACGTGTCCTGTCTTAACTCGCCTTTAGTCTTTTTGGGCTCCTTGGCTGAGCTTCCGGTCGGCTTATCCTCTGTTTGGGCGGATTGCTCCAGGTTCTCGGTGAAGATAAATTGAGAACAGGCGTTGACAAAGGGCTGGGGTGTCTTCTTCTCACCGAAACCGTAAACCTTGAGACCATTGGTGAGTATTCTCATAACCAGTGGCGTGAAATCGCTGTCACTCGTCATGAGAGCGAAAGCGTTGAGGGGTTGGGTGTACATCAGGTCCATGGCATCTATGATCATAGCCGCATCAGTAGCATTTTTGCCCTGGGTGTAGGCGAACTGCTGCATCGGTTGGATTGCGAAGGGATGCAGCTTTTCCTCCCACCCACTGAGCTTTCGGCTCTTCCAGTTGCCGTAAGCTCTTCTGATATTCGTGATACCGTATTTCGAAAGCTCATTCAGGACGCCCTCCACGGCTGCATGGCTGGCGTTGTCGCAATCAATGAGAAGAGCTATTGTTTGTTCTGTTTCCACAGATTGTCCTTTAGTCCGCACTTCTCACAAACTTATGCAACTCATATCATATACGGACTTTAGCAGTTTTCGACTTTTTGTGATACTTCGTCGGTCTATAATACAACTCGTTCCCATATCTAAAATTACCATTGTCATGACCTTGTTTGTGAGAAAACCGCATTAGTTATAGTTTCTTTGATATAATATTGAAACTCTGCCGAGATATCAACAAAGTTCTCTCCCGCGAGGGAAGGCGAGATAGAAAAGGAGAATAACGAATGCACGTAAGCGGGAAAACCGTAACAGAGCCACAGAGAACCATACCCGTGCTCAGCGAGGTAGATGTTGTTGTAGTCGGAGCTGGTCCCGCCGGCGTGGCGGCGGCAATAGCAGCGGCCAGAAACGGCGCCCGCGTGGCGTTGGTGGAGCGCTACGGCTACGTTGGCGGTATGGCGACGGGGGGTCACGTCATTCTGCTGGACAGCATGAGCGACGACAGCGGTCACCACGTGATCCGGGGCATTGCCCAGGAGATGGTGGACAGGCTCGATGGGATGGGGGGTGTGGTTTATCCGCCGAAGAGCGTCTGGGGCTCGGACGATCTGGAGCTCGTACGAAAGTGGAAGAGGTGGGGGGCGGTGGCCGGAGGCAAACATGTGCGTTACAGCCCGGTTGTGAATCCGGAGTATTTCAAAGTCCTCGGCAATCGCATGCTCGATGAGACGGGTGTGGAAACCATTTTTCACGCCTGGGTGTGCTCTTCGTTGGTGGAAGAGAATCGGATGCGGGGAGTGGTGTTGGAGAGCAAGTCTGGGCGGCAGGCCGTTCTGGCCGGAGTGACTGTGGATTGCACGGGGGATGGCGACGTCTTCGCCTTTGCGGGCGCCGATTTCGAGCACAATATCTTTCCACCGGGGCTCGTTTTTCGAGTCGGAGGGGTAGATACCAAAAGGGCGGAGGAATTCGAATTCGAGAATCCGGATAAGTTCAAGGAGTTGATGACGGAGATGACCTACATGGGCGGCGTCAAGGGGGGAATCGTGGAACAGACGGTCGCCCCGGGAGGCAACTACATGCATACCACACAGGAGTCTATCGTCTGGTTCAACAACTCCCTACCTCAAACCGATGTGCTCGACGTCAGAGACCTATCCAGGGTCGAAAAGGAAGTGCGGGAGCAGATGATGATCACCCTGGAGTTTTTCAAGGAGAGGATTCCCGGCTTCGAGAAGGCCTATCTCATCGATACCGCTCCGCAGCTGGGAACCCGTTCCAGCCGGCGACTCAAGGGCGAACACGAGCTAACCAGAAAAGAGATGCTCAGCGGCGAGCCGGTAGAGGATGTGATTGCGACCGTCGCCTCCGGAGTGGATGGCCGGCCTCTCATCAACATCCCCTACCGATGCCTTCTGCCCGAGCGGATCGATAACCTCCTCGTGGCGGGGCGATGCATCTCGACCGACTTTGTCACTCAGACGATTATCCGCATTATCCCCTCCTGTATGGCCACCGGTCAGGCGGCTGGAACCGCGGCAGCTCTGGTGGTCACGCAAAAGCAGAGGCCCAGAGATATCGACCGATCCAAGTTGCAGGAAAGGCTTGCGAGCGACGGCCAGTACTTCGGGCAGGATGAGTGAGGGATCCTCGAGGCTATTTAAAAAGTCTCAGATGATCAATGGGTACGAGGCTTGGAGATTGACGAGGTGTGTGTCAAAGCTCTTTAAGGGCGCCTCATATCGGAGGGCTAACTCCAGATAGGTTGCATCATAGAAGGTCAGTCCGGTTTCTTGGGCTAGGGCGATAATGCGGTTTAGCGTCGCTATATCAGAATCCTGATGGGTGACGATCGGCAGATTTACGAAACTCGACAGCGCTGTCAGCCCTGTATGTGCATCCATGCGCTCATGACGTTCCGCCATGAGCAGGGCGTTTCCCAGCTCGTACCAAAATAGCGCCGGCACGTATACCTGCCCGTTGATAGAAATCGTGTCTTTGACGATTTCTTCGACTTCCTTTCCCTCTGCCTCGGCTAGAAGCAGGGCTAACGCCGCCGAGGCGTCCAACACGATCAACGCGTGGGCCATCAGCGCTCCCGCCCTGCGTCCCGCAACTGTATGATTTCGTCCATCGAAGCCTTCTTCTCGCACAGGGTTCTTATTTGCGAAAGGGCGTTTAGTGCCTTCTCCCTGGTAACCGTCTCATCCTGTTTGAGAATGGCTACAGGCTTGCCTCGGCGGCTGATCTTCACAACAGCGCCTCTCTCCACCTCGTCGAGAAGCTGGCTCAGATGAGTCTTGGCCTCAAAGGCTCCGACACTTATTGTTTTCATGGGGGAAGTATAACATCAATAATCTAGTCTGTCAACTGGTTGGTATAAAAACTCTGCTCTGAACCTCACTTCCGGTTTCCGATATATAGCCCTCTTCCGGTGAGACCCTCGGGATCATGCTCCACAACAAGCCCCGCTTCTTCCATCGCAGATATCATCTCCTCTGTATCGAAGAGCCCCATTTCGTGGTGCTCGATTACGTGCCTGGTTTCCTTCGGCGTTCCAATCAGATGATGTAGATCGAAAATTGACACCTTGCCTTCGACGAAACTGGTGTTGATTCGAGCGATCTTCAGTTCCGGATCGTCGATGAAAAGGGCATGAACGGTGTTGGGATGCCAGTCATCAGGCGAGAACCAGGGCTCGATGATGAGCAGTCCCTCAGCTTCGAGGTGGCGAACCATGCTGCGAATGGCGAGACGAAGACCCTCGAGCGTTTTGACGTAGCCGATCGAGCTGAAGAGACAGGTGATCACATCAAACCGTGTACCGAGATCGAAATCCGTCATATCTCCGATGTGAAAGGTCACTTCCGGGTTGCGTCTTCGAGCGATTTCGACAAGGGCTTCGCAGATATCGAGGCCTTGAACTTCGAAGAGCTTCTTGAAATGCTCGATGTGCATCCCCGTCCCGCAGGCAACATCGAGAAGTGTGACAGACTCTTTAAAAAGCCTTTCCCGGATCAGCGTGCAGAGCTGTTCGGATTCTGCTGCGTAGTCTTTGTGAGCGTAGAGTCTGTCGTAGTACTTTGCCGTTTTCGAGTATGTCAGATCCTCAGGCATGCCTCCGTCTCCCGGCATACGATACCAGCGGGTTTTGGGTGAGTGTCAAGTGGCTCGGCCTGTCTATTGCGGGTTGATTAGGGTCTTGTCACACGGTAGATCTCGAACATGTTGGTGTCCGGGTTCAATCTGTGGTAGTAAAGTGACTTCTCATCCGGAGATAGGGTGGGAGCTTCGACGAATCCCGTAATGGCTTCGATGCGCTCTGGTGTTCCAAAAGGAGACCCGGTCTCGTGGCGAGTTGCTCGATAAATCCATGTTTCCATGGTATCGAGATCGAGACGGGTGAAGAAAAGCTCCAGGCCGTCGCGGGAAATGCATGCTGCATACTCGAGCGTAGGAGTGTTTACATTCGCCAGAATTTTCTCACTGTCAGGATGCCTGATAAATCCTGTCCCGGTATCGACTGCTATTGCTAGATCCGCCGTCTCTGGAAAACCCAAACCTCCCGAGAAATCACCGTCGGCGAAATAGATGGTAGTGCCGTCCGCGCTAATCTCTATGTCGAAATTGATCATTCCGGGGATGGTGATGGCCAGGCCGGTCAGAGGTTCGATGTCGATCACCGTTGTGCCGCTCCACTTCCCCTTGTAGAGGGTGTCGTAGGAGTTCGGAGGATCGTAGGTGGCGGTAGTGACGTAGTAAAAGGTGTGGGCATCATCCATCGTCGGCACGCCGTCGACTGCCGGCGTATTGATAGACGTGATAGCTCCCTCAAACTGATAGGTTGTCTCATCGATTGACGTAGCGTAGAAGAGGTCTTTGCCCGTCGGGCCTCCGGCGTTGTTGAAGAAGAGGTAAGCTCCGTCGCGGCTGATGAAAGGTTCAATTGCGTTTCCGTTGTAGCCTAGAATGGCGATCCTTTCCGGCCAATCGAAGACGGATTCGTTCATCATGGTTGAATCGATGAGTGAAGCATTCCCGCCGCTGCAAGACGTGAGGACCAGGACGAGCAGCAGGAGAAACCATGCACTGGGCTGTGTCTGCGCTTCTTTCATAATCATCGAGGTGATCCGGAGTTCATATGTTTAGTCGCGTGGAGTGTTGTGGAGGTTCTTTTTAATGGCTCGAGTGAGCTCATTAATCAGCCGGTTTCTTGTCGCTCCCCTGATCCGGTCGGCTATTGCGATTTCTCCAGAGGTGATTTTCCCTGTGGCAAGATCGAAAAGTCGATCGTTTGGCAGCACAGTATTAGGCGGAAGGTTAATCTCTTCGGCGTACCGGTCTCTGATATCGAAAAGGCTCTGGAATAGGCGTTTCTCACGATTGCTCAATCCGCCATAACGGCCCGACTGAAAGAGCTTGGGTTTGTTGTTGTAGATGTGGGGCTTGTTCTGCACCTGCAAATTCTTCAGTATGAACTGCTCCAGAAGCCCGGATTTTATGATTTCGGATAGCAGCTTATCCTTGAGATCGAAGAGGTACAGGACATCCTCGATAGCGTATTCGATCGCCGCACTGCTCAATGGCCGGAGGGTCCAGTTGTATCTCTGAAATCTCTTTTTGGATCTTGCTGACTCGACTTCGAGTGTCTCTGTCAGCACCGAGGATAAGTCCCTCTTCTCGTAATTAAGCAGGCTAACCGCCGCCTGGAGATCCAGTATGGATTTCAGATCGATTCTGTAGTTTTTGTAGAGGAAGGCCCGGTCACCGGCTGCGTCGTACATGATTTTCATGATTGATCTGTCTTCGAGAAATTTCCTGATCGGCTTCATCGATATTGTAAAGGGATCGATAATCACCGCTTCCTTGCCATCGTACAACTGGATGAGGCAAAGCTTTTCTCCGTACTGGTGCAGATTTGATTCGCCTTCGAAATCTACAGCCACCGTATCTGTTTGTGCCTCTCTGAAGCCCGTTATGTATGCGAAGAGCTCCCGGTTGCTGTTTATATATATGTAATCCAAGAATCCCCCCACCAGTTGGTGTCTACCCTTACGACGAATCCTGCCCTTTTCTCTGCTGGAGCTTTCTGCTCAGCCTATCGAGGCGATGCAGGGTCTCTCGTATGTCCTGCTCCGAAGTTCTCGGATTGATCGGACACATCCGCAATACGATTCTATTGTTCAGCCTGGTCGAGACTACCATGGCATATCCATCGTCGAGAATGGCTTCGACCAGGGCTCTGTTGTGTCTGTCCTGCTCCTCTTCGTCAAAGCCTTTCGGCTGCGCCTGGAATGTAATAATACCCATTTGGGCGGGGGTTACAAGGCGCCAGTCCTCCATCTCACGAAGAACCGATTCTGCCGTCTCAGCGAGCTCGAACCCCCGTTCGATAGCCCCTGCAAAGGCCTCCGCTCCGAAAACCTGAAGCGACATCCAGAGTTTCAGGGCCCGGAAATAGCGGGTGAGCTGCGGGCCATAATCACTAAAGTTGATTTCCTCTTCCGCTGCCGCTACGTCGATGAGATACTCCGGGAGAATATGAAAGGCCTCGCGGAGGTGGCTTCGGTCACGAACGATAAGGCAGCCGATTTCGTAAGGTTGGAAGAGCCACTTGTGCGGATCGATGGTGAGTGAATCCGCGCTTCCGATTCCTTCCAGCAGCTTTCGCCCCCTTTCGCAGAAGGCTGCTGCAGCCCCGTATGCGCCGTCGACGTGAAGCCAAAGATCCTCGTCTCGACAGAAGGCCGCAAGCTCGGGGAGCGGATCAATAGCCCCGGTGTTTGTGGTGCCTGAGTTTGCTACAACGAAGAAGGGCTTTAGCCCTGCCGATCGATCTTGACTAACGGCGTCTCGAAGCGCCTGAACATCGAGTCGGAAGTTTTGATCTGACTGCAGCTTGCGAAGCTGGCCCGGTCCGAAGCCCAAGATGCGGAAGGCCCGGTCTACAGAGGAGTGGGTCTGATCCGAGCAGTAGGCAACGGCTCGCTCCATATTGCCTTTCAGCTCGATGTGGCGGGCTGTGGCGACAGCGGTGAGGTTCGCGGCAGACCCGCCGCTTGTGAACAGGCCGCCGGCACCACTCGGGAATCCGCAGGCCGTACGCAGCCAGTCGATTGTGAGCAGCTCGATCTCGGACGGCCCTGCCGCTTCCAGCCAGGTCCCCGCAAAGACATTGAAACCGATGGCCAGCGCGTCGGCCATGACGCTTACAAAGTTGCCGGGGCTGGGAATGAACGCAAAAAAGCGAGGGTGGTCCAGATGCATGATGTTCCCAAAGATATCCTTTTTGGCTCGCTTAAGGACCTCCATAGGATCATTTGGCTTTTGAGGGAGGACCTCCCTGAATATCCGCTCCATGGCTTGGCGTCCAGACCGTCTCGTAGGAGTCTTTTCTGCGAGGGTTTTTTGATGCTCGATCAGGACGTCCACGACGCCGTAGCCCAGATCCCTCATCTGTTTCTCTGAGAGCTGCAAGAAGGAGTTGTTGTTCATCTGCATATCTCCCGCAAACTTACACAAGGATCAATCCGTTTCCGATCCCGTAAATATTGACGCCGAATTCCTCTTCAACCCAGACTCACATTATCACGTTCCATGCCCAAGCCTGCACTATTGTCGTGAAAAGCTGAGTTGATAGGGCTCCTCCGTGCATCGAGGTGCTTTTTCTTTTAGAGTTGGCAAGAGCGAGCCGTCCTACGCAATTCTACGCAATCTCCAACGCGATCTCCGCCATCTGCGGAAAATGCCTTTCCCGCTGTTCTGACGTTGCTGCTTCGCCGCTGACCAGGCTGTCGCTCACGGTCAACACAGAGAGAGCCTTTACCCCATGCTTTGCAGC
>CAZLRN010000221.1:0-7747 GCA_964561715.1 uncultured Spirochaetales bacterium | reverse complement strand
CTTGATCCCTCTCTTCTATCAGGCTATTATCTATATCACCTCATGACCCGCCTTCTCTTCATCGACGACGATCCCAAAGCTCAGGACACCCTCACGATGGTGCTGGCGGACTCCTATCAGGTCACTTCAGCCTTTACAGGCGAGCAGGGCATCGAGATCATCAACGAAGAGAACCCGGATGTCGTTCTCCTGGACATCAACCTGCCCGACATAGACGGCCTCGAGGTGCTCGAGCGGATCATGGCCATCCCCGGCCCACCTCCTGTTGTCATGCTGACAGTATACCCAGACGTCAAGCTGATCGTATCGGCCATCAAGCTCGGTGCTTTCGATTACATCGTCAAACCCTTCAAGCTACCCGAGCTTCACGGCACTCTGAGACAAGCGGTGCTCTCCCGGCAGATCTCAGGTGTGCGTGCCCCTTCGCCTTCGACTTATCCCGAGCTCGATGAAATCATTGGAGAGAGCGCTGCAACCAAGCGAGTCAAGGAACTCATCCTCCGATACGCTACCTCGGGATCGCCGGTTTTGGTGCTGGGAGAAAGCGGGACTTGTAAAGAGCTCGTCGCCAGGGCTATCCACAGAGTCTCTGAGCGAGACGGCTCTTTCGTCCCTATAAACTGCGGAGCCATTCCGGACAACCTCGTCGAATCCGAGCTCTTCGGAACAGAAAGGGGCGCCTTCACGGATGCCAGAAACCGCCAGGGGGCTTTCGAGCTGGCAGAGAGTGGGTCCCTCTTTTTGGATGAGATCGGGGAGATGCCCAGCGCTGCTCAAGTGAAGCTTCTGCGGGTTCTGGAGGAGAAGTGCATCACGCGACTGGGGGGCACCGAGACGATTCCCATCAATGTGAGAGTCATGGCTGCGACTAACAAAGACTTGAAAGCCGAAATAAAATCAAAATCTTTCCGCGAAGATCTCTACTACCGTCTGGGTGTTCTGGTGATCGAGATCCCGCCGCTCCGGGATCGCAAAGAGGACATACCTCTGCTCTCTGTCTCTCTTCTGAAAGATACAGAAAACCACAGCAAGAGCTTGACCAGCGAAGCGATGCAGTTACTCGCAGACTACGATTGGCCGGGAAACATCAGAGAGCTGAAAAACGTGATCGAAAGAGCCTGCCTTCTCAGCGGCAGCGATCAGATCAAGCCAAAGGACATCATCCTGCAGTAGAGCGCAAATGAGCCACTAATCGATACGGCGTCGATACGTCGCATCTAGTCGATGCGACGTATATAGAGCACGTCGGTGAGCCATTGCAGCTCTCTCTCCGATTGCACAGGCGATACGGGGACTACGACGGCGAGCACCTTGGAGTTCTCTGGAATTATAATCGCCGAGGCGCTGCTTGCCCTCCGACGATTAAAGACCTTGAAGGATTCCGATCCGCTGAATCGTACCAGGCAGCTGTAGCTCTTGACGTCCTCCATGCCGATCCACTCACCTGATACGACCTTTGCGAGTACAGTAACAGGTTCCACTAAGCCCTCGAAGAAATGGTCCATCAGAAGCCGATTGAGGTAGGCCATCTCCTCGTCCTTCGGCCCGAGCCGCACGATCTCTCTCAGCTCCGATTTTCCCGGCAGAGCGAACACCACACTGGCGCTGCTCAGATTGATCTTTTTGAGGATGTCATTCACCGCCTTTATGAGCCCGCTGAGCTGAGCGCGCGCACTCTGTTCATCGAGAGGTTGAGCTGCCAGCAGTGTTCTCGCTTCTTCGGGAAGATTGGACTGAATCGCATATGAAAGGGGATTCCGGCCGTTACGCAGCTCGGCGATAAACCGCTGGGGGCTCTCGATCTGCCTCTCGGAGAGCAAAAAAAACCAGGACTTCTTCGGCGTTACCTCGGTGAGGGTGCCGTTAATGAGCAGAAAGCGATCCTTATCTATTGCATTCGTGCGTCCGGTCTCCAAGCTCTCATGCATTTCTTTGAGATTGACGAAGAAATCAACGACTTTATCAAAGGCTGCTTTCGACTGAGCGTAGACTCCGGATGCACCGACCAGAAAGACAACCGGCAATAACAAGGCTTTCATTACGTTCATGATGACTCCCCGTTCGTGTAGCTAGGGCACATAATAGTGCGAATTGCTACCCGTGTCTATTCGACACCCTTCCCGGCGCAGAGTCCGCTGATCTTCTCGAAGATTTTCTCGATCCTCTTCGCCTCGCGACCCGACAACTGAGCCCGCCCGAGAATTCCCCTCAAAAACACTCCCATCTCCTCTGGTCCAACCTGTTTGAAAAAGCCGATATTGCCCAATGATGTGACGGCTGTCTCGACCACAGAGGTGAGCCTCTCTCTGCCGACGGGGGTGTAGGGATGAAGGGCCGGGCGTTGAATCCTGCGATGAATCTCGTAGGTAATGATTTGAACAGCATGGGAAAGATTTAGCGACGGAAAAAGCGGCGATGACGGGATATGCACAGCCAGATCACACCGCTCGAGTTCCTCGTCTGTTAGGCCCGACTCTTCGTTCCCAAAGAGAAGTGCCGTACGGGCTTTCGTGTTGCGGGCGATGTGCTCGGCCAGTTCATCAGGCATAAGGGAAAAGTATTTGCGGTATCTCCCTTGGCGTCTGGTGACACCTGCGACAACGGCGCAGTCTCCTACCGCTTCTGCGATATTATCGCAGAAAGAGGCATCATCCAGCACATCAGCGGCATGGACCGCAGCTCTTCTCCCCTCTGCCAGATCCAACTCTGACTCTTTAACGATGCAGAGATCCGTTATGCCCATTGTCTTCATGGCCCTGCAGACTGCTCCGACATTTCTACCTATTTGGGGCCGAACGAGCACGATTCGCACATTTTTTGCAGTGATCATGACTCCATAATACCCAAATTCGGGTCAAGAACGCCTTAATTTCGACCGAAAGTAACACTGTCGATCCCAAAAAAGATCAGAGAGGGCAAATGTTATTTTTTTGTTTGACAAAGAGAAACTTGAACTATAATATATAGGTTAAATTAACACATTTGTCTCAATTTACATAGCGCAAACAATAATTGATGGCAAAGGATCATTATGAGTAACAACGAGATTGTACCTGGTTTTGACGACGAGAAAGACGACAGCCTGAAAATCAGGTTACAGAAGTTCGACAACGTTGATAACTGCTTAGCCCTCTACCTGACCGGATACATCGACACTTACAATTCCAACTATTTTCAAAAAAGAGTCAATAAGGCGATCGAAAACGGTTTCATGAAGCTCATTTTCCACTGTGGCGGCCTCAATTATGTCTCCAGTACGGGAATCGGATCCTTTACCGCCTTTCTTAAAACTGTCAAACCAAGAGGAGGAGATCTTGTTCTCCTCGAGATCCAGCCAAAGGTCTATGAAGTTTTCCAGCTGCTGGGATTCAGCCAGTTTTTCAATATCAAAGACAATCTTGATGAGGCGGTATCCTTTTTCGAACAGAAGGGAAGCACTGCCACTGGGGCTGTTTTCCCCAAAATATTCAAATGCCCCATATGTTCAAAGAAGCTAAAGGCAGGAAAATCGGGCCGCTTTCGATGCTCGGAGTGCAAGACTATTCTCGCCATCGACAACAATGGCCAAGTTTTCCTCGGCTAATCTCAAACCCAGATAAGCTACCACACGATCTGTCCAGAATTCACCACCCCTCGATGCACGAGGTGAGGAGGTACTATGGCAATCAAAGAAAAAGTTGAAAGCTACCTGGTCGATCTAGGCCTATCCTACAGCGAGCAGGGTGAAAATATTTGGACTGTTTACGGCGAGGAGAAGGGCCTTGAGAATTTCATCGTCATGGTTGAGTACCCTCTTCTCGTAGTAAGGGTAAATGTCATGAAAGCCCCGGAAAATAACCGGTGCGCCCTCTTCGAGGAGCTACTCAAGCTCAACGCCACTGACCTGGTCCACGGCGGCTATGGATTGGATGGTGAAAATGTTATTCTGATCGACACCCTGGAAGTAGAAACCCTCGACATCGAGGAGCTACAAGCATCCATAGACTCGATGGGTTTGGCGCTAGTCCAACACTACGAGCTGCTTTCCAGGTACAGAACGAACGCATAACGGAGGTCTTCAATGGGTTTATTCAAACGCTTCAAGGACGCCCTCCGGGCCAACATAAACGACCTGATCAGCAAAGCGGAAAATCCCGAAAAGATGCTCAACCAGATCATTATGGACATGAACGAGCATCTCATCGAAGCCAAGAAAAGTGTGGCTTCTGCGATAGCGGACGAGAAGCGAATGGAGCGACAGATGAACGAAAGCCGCGCCAAAGCTCAGGATTGGGAGAACAAGGCCATTCTCGCCGTTAAAAACGGTCGGGATGATCTGGCCAAGGACGCTCTGCTGAGAAAGGAAGATTACGACTCTCATGTCAGAGAGCTCGAACCTCAGTGGAGCGCCCAGCACGAATCGGTCAATCAGCTCAAAGAGAGCCTAAAACAGCTCCAGCGAAAGATCGAAGAAGCACAGCGCAAGAAAAACATTCTCATTGCAAGGGCCAAACGGGCGGAAACTCAGAAAAAGATACAGGCCATGGCCGGCAATATCGCAGATACGACTGCTTTTGAAGCTTTCGATAGAATGGCCTCCAAGGTCGAGCGAATCGAGGCCGAAGCGGACGCCGTTGCAGAGCTCGCCAAGGCGAATCAGGACGAAGATACCCTGGAGGCTGAATTCAAGAAGCTCGAATCATCGGACCAAAAAGCCGATATGCTCTTGGATGAACTCAAAGCCAAATTGAGGAAGATCGAAGACAAGAGTGAAAACTAAGCCGCATGATCCTCATGGGGCAGAGCACGATACCTCCTGGCGTATTCATCTTGTAACCACCGACGCGGCCCTCGCCGAGCGAATCAAATATCACTTCAAAAACCGTACCGATCTGGATCTGGTCACTTCCCAAGAGCTCCTCGCAGTAACCGAGGGAGACGTCTTTATCATCCCCGTAGAGATGCTGGCCGGCTTGCAATCCGCAGATAATCCGGTGCTCTTTCCCGATGGATTCGCTTTTCACAGCTTCGACGGCCTTCCCGGTGCCGAAATTCTGCCCATCATCGCCTATGGGGGCGTCTCTAAGATGAATGCAGCTTTCCTCGCCGGGGTCTTCGACTATCTGACCGATCCATGGACTCCAGATGAACTGGTAATCCGCCTCGATAGGCTTCTGCAGAGTTGGCAGAGGCAGTTTCAGTTCGAATGGGGTGACCTCAGCCTCAAGGGAAACTTGCTCATCGCTTCGGAGCGAAAGGCCTTTGTTTCGCGCCAGGAAGCCAAACTGCTCAGGCTGATGCTCAAAAACCGGGGTAGGGTCGTCTCGCGAGAATCTCTCTTCTACGTGCTCTGGGGCAAAACTCCCGAAAACCCAAGCAGGGTCGTAGATGTGCATGTCTCGAGTCTCAACCGAAAACTCAGGTCTGTCGTGCCAAACCTGAAGGATCGTAGGCTTATCGAATCCGTCCGAAAGGTGGGCTACACGATCCCCTGATTCCACACACCGCAAGACGGACCCGACGGCATCGTGCTTTGACAGGGAATCGTGCAAAGTATTGACAAGTGAGATCGGCTTCCCTATTATAGTTGGACTTTCAGGCCCCCGGGGCCCTTCATCTCCCGATATGGAGGAATAAGTGAACTATTTTCTGACCGAAGAACAGCAGATGATCAAGGATCTCGCTGCTCAGATCGCCAAAGAGAAAATCGAACCCATAGCCCTCGAATATGACGAGAACCAGATCTTTCCTCACGAGATTGTCGAGATCTTAGGCAAATCAGATCTCTTTCGGGTGTTTATTCCGGAGGAATACGAAGGCATGGGCGGGGGAATTACGGAAATGTGCCTCGTCGTAGAAGAGCTCTCCAAGGCTTGCGGTGGCATCTCTCTGGCCTACGCAGCATCGGGACTGGGAACCATCCCCATCATCCTCTTCGGAAGTGAAGAGCAGAAGAAAAAATACCTGCCCAAACTGGCAGCCGGGGAGATTATTGCGGCTTTCGCACTGACCGAGCCCGATGCTGGAAGTGATGCTGCCGGCATCAAGACGCGAGCCAAGCTGGAGGGAGATCACTATGTCGTCAACGGAACAAAGCAGTGGATCACCAACGGCGGCGAGGCAAGCATTTACACCGTTATCACACTGACAGATCCCACGAGGGGAGCACGGGGGTCTTCCGCTCTACTCATCGAAAAGGGAACAGAGGGTTTTGAGTTCGGCAAGAAGGAAGACAAGATGGGTATCCGGGCCTCGGCCACACGCGAGCTCATCTTCCAGGACTGTAAGGTTCCCAAGGAAAATCTGCTGGGCAGAGAGGGCATGGGTTTCCTGGTTGCCATGAAGACCTTCGATCAATCTCGCCCCGGCGTTGCCGCTCAGGCTGTAGGAATTGCTCAGGGCGCCCTCGATAAGGCCGTTGCCTATGCCCGGGAACGGCACCAGTGGGGCCGACCCATTTCGTCTTTTCAGGGAATCCAGTTCATGATAGCGGATATGACGACCCAGGTAGAGGCGGCCAGGGCGCTGACGATGCAGGCGGCAAAGACAATTGACGCCGGAGAGAAAAACGTTGCCAAAATCTCGGCCATGGCAAAGCTCTTTGCCTCGGATGTAGCGATGAAAGTTACAACCGACGCAGTGCAGATTTTCGGCGGCTACGGATACATGAAGGAGTACCCCGTAGAAAAGATGATGCGTGACGCCAAGATAACCCAGATCTACGAGGGCACCAACCAGATCCAGAGGGAAGTCATCGCACTGCAAACGATCAAAGAAAGCATGAGACAGGAAAAATAAGGGACAGGGAGTCGGAATTGAAGATCATTGTCTGCATGAAACAGGTGCCTGACACCACAAACGTTAAGATAAATCCTGAAACCAACACCCTCATCAGGGAGGGAGTCGAATCGATAATCAATCCCTTTGATATGTACGCCATCGAAGAGGGCATCCGCCTCAAAGAGGCCCACGGCGGCACGGTCACGGTTCTCTCCATGGGACCCCCGCAGGTAGAGACGGCACTCAGAGAGGCCATCAGCTTGGGTGCAGACGAGGCCGTTTTGCTCACAGACCGCTCATTTGCAGGGGCCGATACCCTGGCAACGGGCTACACTCTGGCCGCAGGAGTCAACTATCTCGAGGGAGCCGACGTCATTCTCACGGGAAAACAGGCCATGGACGGAGACACCGGCCAGGTCGGTCCCGGAGTGGCGGAGAACCTGGGGATCCCCCATATCACTGATATAAGAAAGATCGAAGAGATCGATGATAATGGAAACATCACTGTTGAAAGGCTTCTGGAGGAGGGCTATGTCAGGCTCAAGGCCAAGATGCCTATCGTGCTCACCGTAGTGAAGGAAATCAATGAGCCCCGTCTTCCCTCGCTCAAGGGGAAGCTTACAGCAAAAAAGAAGGAAATAACCTTTTTGAACGCAGAGCAGCTGGATGTCTATGCGGATCGTATCGGCCTCGATGGCTCTCCAACTCAAGTCATCAAGATCTTTACACCGCCCAAGCCAAAGGGCGGGAAGATCATTGAGGGCGAAGTGCCTGATGCGGTTGCCGAACTCATTCGTGAGCTCAAGGCGATGGGTGTTCCCATAGGCGAGAAGAGGAAGGAGAGCTGACACGTGGACCAGGAACCGATACGGATTGTCATAGAGAAGTGCACCGGCTGTAAGCTTTGCGAGAAGGTCTGCCCCTACGACGCCATACACGTTGTCGATAAAAAGGCGGTCGTAGACGAGAAATGCACCCTGTGCGGAGC
>CAZLRN010000220.1:0-7755 GCA_964561715.1 uncultured Spirochaetales bacterium | reverse complement strand
TTCCGCAAGCCCCTACTATCAAGCACTATGTAGAGGCATTCCAAATCGCCCCCTTTCATATCTTCTTCCTCAACTCGCTGATCGTCAGTTGTGCGGTCACGGCATCCATCCTCTTTTTCTGTTCGCTGGGCGGATACGTGTTCGCCAAGCTGAAATTCCCGGGGAGAGATGTCGCCTTTCTGCTTGTTTTGGGCAAAATCATGGTCCCCTTTCAGCTCACCATTATTCCGCTCTACCTCATCATTACAAAGGTCGGACTCGGTAACAGTCTCGGGGCCCTCATCGTGCCACTCATGGTCGGAGCTTTCGGCATCTTCATGATGCGGCAATTCATTATCGATATTCCCGATGACCTGATGGATGCTGCCTTCATCGATGGCTGCGGCGCCTTCGGGATCTATTGGCGAATTATTCTGCCCTCTGTCGTCCCGGCTCTTGCCACGCTAGCTATCTTCACCTTTATTGACACTTGGGGTCAGTTTCTGTGGCCGCTCATCGTGATAAAATCCACGGAAAAGATGACGCTGCAGATCGGTCTGGCGCTCTTCTCCAATCAGTACTACACTGACTACGGCCCGCTCATGGCCGCTACCCTTGTTTCGGTTCTGCCGCTTCTGGTAGTGTTCTCGATTCTACAGCGCCGGGTTATCGAGAGCATCACCCTCACTGGATTGAAGGGTTAGCAACAATCAGGTAAAGGAAAATTCTATGGCAAAATCCTCCAAGAAACCAAAAGTCGTGCTGGATCCGCTTTTTCGCAGGGTGGAATGGATTTTTTCCGACAAGGAGCTCCGCCGCCTCGAATCCCTCGTGGAGGTGGTGTGGGGCAAGAACGAACCCATGCCCGAGGAGGAGTTTGAAAAGACAAAAAAAGACGCCTTTGCCGTCATAATGGGGAGGTGGCGATACGGCGCAGTCACCGACATGCCGGAGCTTCGAGCCATCATAGAGGTTGGAGGCTCTCCGCCATCTGCCGAAGTCCTGGACTACGAGACCTGTTTCCGGAGGGGAATCCGAGTGCTAAGCTGCTCGCCGGTGTTCGGACCGGCTGTGGCTGAGATGGCTTTGGGTTTGGCCCTGGCCTCTGCTCGAGGCATCATGACAGCCGATAGCCTCATTCGCGTTGGAAAGGAGAAATACTCACGAGGAGGCAATGCAGACAATTTCAGCCTCTACGGCAAAAAAGTGGGAATGATCGGTTTCGGCGGGCTGGCCAGGTCGCTAAAACCCCTGCTCGATCCTTTTCGGCCGGAATATCTTGTCTACGACCCATGGCTTCCGGACTCGTTTTTGAGACGATACAACGTGCAACCGGCGGATCTGGAGACTCTGCTCAAGGAATGCCGGTTGATTTTTGTTCTGGCCATTTCTACCCCTGAGAATAAAGGGCTGCTCAATCGAGAGAGAATGGAGCTCATTCGCAATGATGCCATCCTGCTTGTCATAAGCCGGGCCCATCTAGTGGAGTTCGATGCTCTCATCGAAATGGTCAACGCGGGGCGCTTTAAGGCTGCAATCGACGTCTATCCGCAGGAGCCGATCCCTCCTGATCATGCCGTAAGGCAGTCAAAAAACACCGTCCTGACATCTCACCTCGCAGGGCACATAGCGGAGATTTACGCCAACCTTGGCCCAATGATCATAAACGATCTGGAGGCGATGATAGCCGGACTGCCGCCACGGGAGCTTCAGAACGTGGAACGGGAGCTGGTGGGCCGGTTCGTTGGCAGCAAGCTCTCACGGAAATGATAAGGGACCTTTACTCGTATAGGCAATGGGGAGATAATGCATGCCATCTATGCACATAACGGTCAAGCTTTTCGGCTCGCTGCGTCGGTATCTGCCCAAAGATGCCCATAACGGCACATGCGGAATCGACCTTCAAGAGGACGCCACAGTCAAAGACCTCGTCGGTCATCTCAAGATACCGGCACCGACCCCGAAGACCGTTTTAGTCAACGGGCGTCACACTGCCGGCACACAAAAGCTAACGAGCGGTGACGTGGTCAGCATTATCACGCCCATCTCGGGAGGCCAGCCCATTTTGGTCTGTTAGCCCAGTTCGGGGATTCAGACGGCGGCGAGCCCCTCGCCGGACGGTTCATTTCAGGCAATTAAGCCTCTGCCAGCCACTCCAGATCCAGCTCTTTCAGCTTGAAATCGGTGGGCTTTCCGGTGCGGGGATCCCAGCCCATAAAGCTGTAGAACATGGTCAGAGCATTTTCCAGGTCCTTCGGCTCTACCGGTTTTTCATTGAGAGATTTGCTAACGTGGGGCTCTGCGAAACGGGCCGGCAGTTTGTCATCCTTACGGGTAAATCCCTCCCGCATGTTGAAGACCCGAGCCATCGTGACGCCACGCTCACCGGCTCTCATCATCTCCCACATGTTCGTTTTCCAGCCCGTCAATCCCTCCAGAATCTTGGCCATCTGTTCGCGGGTCCAGCCGATGAACATGCACAGGCCTAGATGGTTGATCAGCCACTGCCAGTTTACGGTATACATGTAGGCCCGAACCTTATCGGCGTTTAAAACGGTTTGTGGCACAGGCTTGTAGATGCCGATTTCCTTGAGTTTATCTCCCAACTCGTCTGCAGCCATGCCGTTGTCCCAGAAGTTGTGCATGTGATCTGCGCCGGTCGGGGAGACGGCATACCCCAAGGCCTGACCGTGCCTCGTTCTGCATTCGTGCATGGGCAGGGGCTGACCCTTGATTGTAAGGGCGTATTTTTTGGATCGCGGTCCAATGTGCTCGATCGCCTTTTCGAATCCATCCGCGAGCAGCCTGCCCAATCCCTTGCGTTCGCATATCTGGAGTGTCAGCTCTACCATAGCCTTTGCATTACCGAAGTTCAGTTCCAGACCGCCGGTATCTTTCTTCTTGAGCAAACCATTTTCATAACACTCCATGGCAAAGGAGACAGCCATCCCGGTCGCGATCGTGTCGGCGCCGTAGGCGTTGCAGATTTCATTTGCCTTGGAGATGGCTCGAAGGTCATCTATTCCGCAATTCGAACCAAAGGCTCCAATCGTCTCGTATTCCGGACCGCCATAGACCTTGTCGACTTCGTACTCATCGTCCTTTATGCTCACGGAGCGCTTACACCGGACCGGGCAGCCGTAGCAGCTTTCACGGCTGACCAGTATCGTGTCACGCATGGCCTCGCCGCTGATTTTCTCTGCTCCCTCGAACTGGCCATCCTGGAAATTGCGGGTAGGCAGGGCGCCGGATTCATTCAATCCCATAAGACCGGCCGCCGTGCCCTTGTCGTGCATGTCCAGGGAGAACTCTTTCCAGTTGTCGCGCATGAACTGACCCAGCTCTTTGATGGCTGCGGGATCTGCAGCGCTGACACGCTCCGTTCCCCGAGCCACGATGCACTTGAGGTTTTTCGATCCCATGACTGCGCCCAGTCCGCTGCGGCCCGCAGCGTGCTTCAGGTCGTTCATGATGCAGGCGTAGCTCACCTTTTTTTCGCCTGCCGGGCCGATGGCAGCAACCCGGGCCGCCTTTTCGCGGACCTCGGCTCTCACCTTTTCCATGCATTCTAAGGTCGTCGTTCCCCACAGCTTTTCGGCTGATCGGATGCTGACCTTGCCATTGTTGATCCAGATGTAAACGGGTTTTGCCGCCTTGCCGTTGACGACGACGGCGTCGAATCCGGCTCGCTTGAGCTCGGCACCGAAAAATCCGCCCACATCGGCCTCTCCATACCCTCCGGTGAGGGGTGACTTGGCTCCGACGGCACTGCGGCCGGATCCAGCAATCGGCGCGCCGGTAAAGGGCCCCGTGGCAAAGATAAGGACATTCTGAGGTCCCAGCGGATTGATCCCGGGTTTGAGCTGCTTGAGAAGGTAGTAGGCGATGAATCCGTTTCCGCCAATGTATCGCCGGTAGAAATCTTCGGTCGGTTTTTCGATTTTTGTCTTTTTGTTTGTTAGGTCGACGTGCAGAATTTTGCCTGTGTAGCCCTTCATCGCACTTCCTCCACTATGCATGATTATTGGTTTGGTTTGCTGCGGCCCTGACAGGCCGGAACTCGGGCCCTGCCATTCGCCTGACAGCTGTATCGAGAGTATAAAGGAGGTCTCCTATCGAGATCAAGTATGCGCCGGAGGTGGCAATACATTCACATTAATGCGAAAGTATCGAAAAACCCGATTATGATTTAAAAGCTGGCTCGGATCGAGGAGAGGCATGGCTAGCGAACTGCTTATCGGAATCGACATAGGAACCCAGGGCACAAAAACCCTTATCTATTCGTCGGAGGGAAAAAGAGTTGCAGAAGCGTTCCGGGCATCGATGCTCAACAGACCGTCTCCGGGAGTCGTCGAAGAGGAACCCGAAGAGCAACTGAACTCGGTTTGTTCAACCATTAAGGAGGCTGTGCAAAAAGGGGGAATCGACGCAGGACGAGTCGCTTCTCTCGCCATCGATGGTCAGATGGCCGGAATCCTGGGCATTGGGGAGGACGGGTTCAACATCACTCCCTATGATTCGTGGCTCGACACCCGCTGCGAGGCTCAAATCGAGCTCATGAACCGTGAAGCCGGCGATGAGGTTATCCGAAAGACCGGAAACGCTCCGAGTTTCAATCACGGTCCCAAGATACTCTGGTGGAAGGAACAGCATCCCGACGCCTACAGAAAGATCGTTGCCTTTGTGCAGCCCGGAGGATACAGTGCCATGCGCCTTTGTGGACTCACAGGCCATGAGGCGTTTACCGATCGATCCTATCTCCATCTCTCCGGTTTTGCGGATAGCCAGCACAACAGTTGGGACCAGGAGCTCTGTGCCCGGTTTGGCGTTGCCGCCGAGAAGCTTCCGCGCATAGCCGATCCATCCGATGTGGTCGGATCGATGACCGCGGATATGGCAGAGCGCTGTGGTCTTTTGGCCGGGACTCCGGTGGTGGCCGGATGCGGTGACACTGCCGCCTCGTATCTCTCCTGCGGCGCCGCGCAGCCGGGCATCTGCATCGATGTGGCGGGCACGGCAAGCGTCTTCGCCTCAACCACCGAATCCTTCCAGCCAGATGTCAAACACCGTGTCCTCGGGTGTTCTCAGTCCACCGTGAAGGGCCTCTGGCATCCCTTTGCCTACATCAACGGCGGGGGCATGAATCTGGAGTGGTTTCTCAGGGAAATTGCCTGCCGGGGCGAATTCGCTCCTTCGGGGGCGAAGAGCTCCCGTCTCAGTCTTGATGATCTGAACGCCCTCGCAGAGAAAATCGATGATTCCGTCGACCTTCCCTTTTTTATCCCCCATTTTGAAGGCCGGGTTACTCCGGCTATGCCCCATCTTCGGGGCGCATGGGTGGGATTGGACTGGTCCCATGGGCTCGGACATCTCTACCGGGCACTACTCGAGGGGGTGGTGCTCGAATACGGCGTCTACAGAAATGTTCTCGAAGAGCTCTTTCCCGACCTCGAGCTGACCGAAATTCGCATAACAGGCGGCGGAGAGAAGAGCGCCCTGTGGAACAGGATGAAGGCCTCAGCCCTTCGAACACAGGTCTTGCAGTTGAAGGTAACCGGAGGAGCGCCTATGGGCGCTGCGCTCCTCGCAGGATTCGGCGTGGGAGTTATTGATGATCTGCAGAAGGCAAGCCAAAGCTGGATCGAGCGAGGACGTCGCTTCGAGCCGACTGATGTTTTGGTCGAGCTCTACAGAAAGAAGATCCCGTGCTACGCCAAGTTGCTCGATATCTTGAACGATTTCAGCATCGAAGGAAGCCTGGAATGACTGATTTAGACTACGAGCCGGCGAAGCGTCCGAGTTTCTATTTCATCGGCCTGACAACCTCGAAATCATCGATCATGAGGGTTTTTCCTGCCTGGGCGGAACATCTGGGTCTGGACGCCATCATCCAAGGAATCGACTGCAAGTGGCATGACGATCCCGAGATCTATAGAAGAGTCGTTAGATTCATCAAAAGGGACTCTCTCTCCCTTGGAGCCCTTATCACCACCCACAAGATCGATCTGCTCAAGGCGGCCGAGGATCTCTTCGACGCATTGGATCCCTATGCAGACCGACTGGGCGAAGTGAGCTGCATATCCAAGCGTGATGGTAGACTCTGGGGACACGCTGTGGACCCCATTACCAGCGGCTTGGCGATGAAGGCGTTTGTCGCACCTGACCATTTCGAGCGAACCGGCGGCGAGCTCTGCATCTTTGGGGCAGGAGGCTCGTCCCTTGCTCTTACTTCGCACATTATGAGTTCCACGGAAATTCTTCCCCCTTCCAATATTGTTGTGACTAATCGAAGCGTCCCGCGGTTGGAGGAGATGCAGAAGATACACAGGGAGCTCAATCCGGGAATTCCCGTGTAGTACGTTCACGCCCCCGCCTCGGCGGACAACGACGCGGTGATGCGCATCCTGAAACCCGGTTCCATCGTCGTGAATGCGACCGGCCTCGGCAAGGATGCGCCTGGCTCACCGATCACCGATTCGGCGTCCTGGCCCAAGCAAGGCATGGCCTGGGATTTCAACTACCGGGGTGATCTCGTGTTCCTGGAACAGGCAAGGGCGCATCAGCAGAGCAAGGGTCTGCACATCGAGGACGGCTGGACCTACTTCATCCATGGGTGGACCCGGGCGATCGCAGAGGTCTTTCAGATAGATATTCCAACCAGCGGCCCTGGCTTCGAAGAGATCAGCCGCATCGCCGCGGAAAAGAGAAAGGGTTGAGGAGGGGAAAGAGATGAATGCAGAGCTCGTACACATAATTGACGACAAGATAGAGTATATCCGGCAGGATCAGCAGCTCTTCTGCTACCAGTATCGCTCTCGGGTTCCTCCAAGTGAATCTCCCAAACCCTACTTTCACCCGCTTAGAACGCTCGAGGGCCGCTTGGTAACCAATTTCCGTCCGGTGGATCATCGCTGGCACACAGGGTTATCAATGACCTTCGCCGAGCTATCGGGGCACAACTTCTGGGGCGGCCGAACCTACGTGCATCCTGATGGATACAGGCAGCTGGACAACAACGGCGTTCAGGAGCACATCGATTGGCTAGAGCTGAGCTTGAACAACGGACTTCCCGATCTAAAGGAGAAACTCGCTTGGATCACACAGGCCGGCGAAAAACTTCTGGAGGAGGAGCGAAGCATCCGGGTCGTTTTAGTCGATGAGGACCAATCCTGCTGGGTTCTCGAATTCGGTTCTCGACTCCACAACGTGGGCGCCCGGGAGCTGGAGTTCGGATCCCCCACCACCCGAGGAAGGCCGGCGGCCGGGTATGGGAGTCTCTTCTGGCGGGGACCCCGGTCCTTCGGCGACGGCAGCATACTCACAGCAGAGGGCGAGCGTGACGTTGAAAAGGCCATGGGAAAACCGGCCCGGTGGCTGGGTTTTTTCGGGCCCCACGATGGCGAAGAGGCCTGGTCGACTCTCATCTTCGTCGATCAGCCCTCTAATCCGCGCTATCCAAACAAGTGGTTCGTCCGCGCCGTTCCCGGTTATCCGGCGGTGAGTTTCTCGTTCGTCTTTGACGAGCCCTATCTGCTTGCTCCAGGGCAGGCTTTTCCGCTGATCTATCGTGTTGTCATCGCGGATGGAGAATGGGAAGCGGATCGGATCGAATCGACGGTTGAAGGGTTGGAGCACCTCGAATAGGGACTCTGCACGAGGTTGACAGACGATCCGCTGGGCTATAAGTTGAGCTAGCGGGAATACAATTCGAGTTCCAGGTAGTAGCTTATCGTTGGCTGTGTTCACAACCCAAACAATTCAGCCTATTTTCTATAT
>CAZLRN010000219.1:0-7756 GCA_964561715.1 uncultured Spirochaetales bacterium | reverse complement strand
GCCCTGTGGGATAAAGGTCGAGAGAGGTATATGCTTGCTCAGCATGTGGCCACCTCGGCGATTCTTTTGCCTGAGCACCTCATCTGAGTACACGCGCATCACCCAGGCCACCTGTTCGTCGGCGTAGTCGTCGTCGTTACCGTATTTGGGCGCTTCGAGCAACATCTTTCGAATCTTGTCATAGCCTTCGAAATTAGCTTCCAGGGCATCACACAACTGGTGCATGGTAATTTTCTTGTCATCAAATACAAGCTTTTTGATGGAGGCCAGGGAATCGCCTACATCTACAGCGCCGCAAGCGGTAATGCCGGGGCCAAATTTGTAGCGAGCTCCTCCCTTCTCCTTAGATCTGCCCTTTTCGATGCAGTCTTCTGTCAGCGCCGACTGGTACACCGTTGCGTCCGTTTCTGCTAACGTCATCTCCTGGATGTTGAGCGCGATGGCATAACATCTTATTAGCCAGGCCAGTTGCTTCTTAAATGCCTCCCTCACCTCTTCGAATGACTCGAATAACCGGGGGTCGCCTGTTTCCAATCCCATCTTCTTGTTGTGAATCCGGCCCCAGCCATTGGTTAACACGTACTCCAGGACCTGCGGAGCATTTAGTCGGGTTTGGGTAAAGCTCGAATCCATATTGTTTACAGTAGGCTCTAGCCATGCCGACGAAGCGCCGTACATTCTGGCGATATCCAGTGGTACCGGCGGTCCGCCCAGAGTCCCCCGGGAGAGCAGATGGTCCACTATAACCTCATCGTTGATAAACATAGGATAGCCGCCACCCAGCGAGGTGAGCTGGCACCCTTTGATCAGCAAATCATCAGGCGTCTTGCTGTGAACCAGCAAGCCCAGGGTGGGCTCCACCATCCCGGGTGTGTGCATCATGGCCTCGATAAACATGTATGACAGCTCGTTGGTGGCATCGCTTACGTCGGCCCTCAAACCCCCAACGTCGATGTGGTGACCCGGACTGTGACCATAGGCGGAATGGGCATACTCCATGGATGTAAGGGTAAGGTATTGGGAATGCCTCATGAACCAGCAATCGATCAGTTCCTGGGCCTGCTCCTTTGTTATCCTTCCCTCCCTTCTATCCTTTTCATAGTAGGGGAAGAGGTACTGATCGGCTCTCCCGGGACTTGTGCCTGCCGTTGAGGACACTTCCCACCCATGCAGAATATGGGTGAACCAAACCGACTGCAGCGCTTTATAGAATGTTCTCGCAGGATTCGCCGGCACCCAGTCACACACATCGGCTATTGTCAGCAGCTCGGCTTTTCTTCCGGCGTAATCTTCCTTTGCCGCCAGCTCTCTTGCCCTGGCGGCAAACCTCTGACCGATTTCGGCAGCCGCCTCCATAGCCAATATGACGCCCAGGAGGAACGGAAGCTTATCGAGGTCCTTGGGCTCTGTGAGATCGAGCCTGGCCAGTCTCTCCTCGGCATCCCGCCTTATTCCCAGAAATCCTTTTTCGAGAACCTTCTCGTAGCCGGCCGTGAAGTGAGCGATATGTCTTAACGCCTACACTCCCGAAAATCCTTGGATGCCCGAACCGGCTGACGAGGAGTCGTTGGGGTCGACAAACAGACTGTTTTTCACTTCGAGTGGGAGAAGCTGGAAATTACGTGCGGTGTAGTCTCCGTGCGCTCTCCAATATGGGAGGATTTCCTCTCTCAGCTCCCTCTTGTCTGCATCGCTGATAAGGAACGGCATTTATTCCCTGGTGCTGAGTGTGTCCAGCTCCTTCTCCAATCCGTATCCGCGTTCGATGGGAAACTCCGTACAACGGGGCTCCGAAAAAATCCATCCCACGAGAAGCTCGTCAGAGAAAATATTCGTTGGCGCGCCCCTCACGGTTGCCGCAAAAGCCTTCGCCCGACGGGTTACTATCGGCTCTCCTTCTGTTTCCCTCATCACCCTGGTTACAATTCGTCCGATATCGATCACAACCTTGTCGGGAGAATTGAGATACCTCTGCCTGAGCCTCTCGACCCTTGGTGTTGGATCTATGGTCAAAACCCTCTCCCTCAGACTCTGCTCTCTCACTCTTTCTATGACTTGCGACATTGAATTATGCCTCCAACCCGCTATGCGGGTTCTGCTTTCATGCGACTTCCCTATCAGCAAACCACACTTTTGAGCATCCCTTCAATAAAGCTCATGCGAAGCAGCGCAGCAGCGCAACGGCGCAGCCAACGATAAGCATCACGTCTTGCGCGAATTCTGATCAGGGCGACATTCTATTGTATCATGATAACCGCTTAAAACCTCGTAGGATTTGTGCCTAACAGATCGGTGTGGTAGGATTGTCACATTCTCTGCAAAAGCAGTCGCAAAAGAGAGGGGGGAGTGCCTTGACTAGTAGCGACCTGGGAAAAGCCTCGGTAACTTCCCAAGCGCCCCTGGTGGCTGGATCCCTATCGACCATTCATTTCTCCTATACGGCCGATCACTCAATTGATGATTCCGGATATCTGAAAATTGCCTTCCGCAGCGTGAGCGATTTTGGAGCACCCCAGTTTAAGCAGCCAGCGGAACTGAATTACTGTACGGTGCAGACAACCGGCAATTGCCGTCTTATTCCAAGATGGGACGAAAAGGGGCATATTCGACCCTGGAGCCGGGCCCTATTCATTCGAATTACCGGAGGCTATCTAGACAGGGGAGAGCAGATCCTGCTAACCTTTGGCGAGAGATCCGGAGGCTCCCCCGGCTGGCTCGTGCAAACCTTTCAAACCCGCTCTTTTGTATTCAAGACCATGGTCGATCCTATTGCCAGCTACCAGTTCAAGGAGTTGCCGGTTTCTCCGTCGATCCCGATAATCGCCGGACCGCCCGTAAAAGCCGTATGTCTTGCCCCCAGCCAGGTACGGGTTGGTCAATCTTTCTCCTATTTTCTCAAACTGGAGGATCGTTGGGGAAATCCAATCGATCCGCCTCGACACTATGAGCACCATGGATTCGATACACCTGGCATCCATTTCATTTCGGCCGACAGCCATGAAACCGGCCTTGTCGCCAAGAGCAATCCCGTCGAGGTAACTGAATCATCAAAGAAGTTGAATCGCTACTGGGCCGATCTCCACGGACAGTCAGAAGAAACGGTTGGAACAGGCACGATCGAAGACTACTTTAAGTTCGCTCGGGATTACTCTCGCCTTGATATCTGTGCGCACCAGGGCAACGACTTTCAGGTTACCGATGAGTTTTGGGAAAAAATTAACCAAACCACCAGACGATTCTACCAGCCCCGTTCCTTTGTCACTTTTCCAGGATATGAGTGGAGTGGCAATACGCCGCTCGGGGGAGACAGAAACATCTACTTCTCCTCAGAAGGGGGAGACATCACTCGGAGTTGCAGAGAGCTTATTCCTGAACAGAGTTCTCGGTTTCCGGATTCTCCAACGGCCAAAGAGCTCTTCCGTAACCTGCACGGGCCCTCCCCGTTCGTTTTCGCCCACGTTGGAGGCAGGTATGCCGATTTGGACATGCACGACGAGAAGCTCGAAGTTGCCGTCGAGGTCCATTCTGCCTGGGGCACTTTTGAATGGCTTGTAGAAGAAGCTTTCCGTCGGGGCTACCGAATAGGGATCACGGCAAACTCGGATGGACACAAATGCAGACCCGGAGCATCCTACCCCGGTGCCGGGGAGTTTGGATCTTATGGCGGGCTTACCTGCATACTGGCTGAAAAACTGGACAGGGAGAGCATCCATGCCGCCATCATGAGTAGACGGTTCTATGCCACAACAGGGAACCGTCCTATCATCTCGATAAACATGATAGATGCTGAGGGGAAGCTGCTGGCAACCATGGGCGAGACACTCGATCTGCCGAGCCGCAAAGGCGGCGATGCGACTCATGAGGAAATAAAACTGGATGTCATGTTAGTCGGAACGGCTTCCATTGAGCGAATAGAGGTCCGCAATGGACCGGACGTGGCTGCGGTATTCCGGCCCTACTCGGAGAGAGACCTTGGACGCCGCCTCAAGATTCTCTGGTCCGGCGCCGAGGTAAAAGGGCGGGCTCGGATGACACGTTGGGACGGTGAACTTGAGGTGAAGAACAACCGCATACTTGGCGTCGTTGCGGTGAATATCTGGAATGCTCTGCGCCCTGTGCGGACCGACGGATCAAACCGCGTATTGTGGAAATCCGCAACAACCGGCGGGTATTCCGGCTTAATCATCGAGGTGGAAGACCCAAACAAAGGCAAACTCGAGATTCGCAGCCTTCAGGGATCGGTGAGCTGTCGCATCTGCGATATCGGAATCGAGCCGGCAATCTGGGAGTATGGCGGATTGAGGAAAAAACTCGAAGTCTACAGGCTGCCGGCCAATAATGTGTCGGACAGCCATACGAGAAAGCTTGTTTCCTTCACGGTTCCACTTGTTGACCAGACCGCTGCCAATAGCCCGATTGAGGTAGCTTCAGCTGATCGTGCCGGAGCGAGTCCGGCTAGCCCCAATACGCATGGCTCAGTTGTCCTGAAGAAGGGATGCAACCCGCTCTATCTTTGCGCAGTTCAGGAGGATGGGCACATGGCCTGGACGTCGCCGGTTTATATGATGAGGTCAAAATGATGACTTTGGCGTGCAGGCTCAGCCAACGGCTCGTGAAGCCTCTCGAGCCCTGCCAGCATGGACGCGAGATTTTTGCTGAAGTCGCTGCCGCGACCCGATGGGTGAGTCTATCAGCAAAGAATGCCCGGTTGCTTTTTTTTCGCATTTTGGTACATTGTCACGAATTGCTCTCTGAGCCAAAAGTCGTTTCGAAAAGCAAAGTGTGCGGCCTTTGACTCAACCACTTTTAGCATCAGGCAGAAAGATTGACGAACAGCTGTTTTCTTTTGCTCGAAGACGGTAGCCTCTTTCGAGGCCGAGGATTTGGATACAGAGCTCCAACTCCAGAAGAGCTCGTTCAAAATCGCATACCCAAATCCCCGGCCGGAGAGGTCGTTTTCAATACCGGGATGGCCGGATATCACGAGATACTCACTGATCCCTCATACAGCGGTCAGATCATCGTAATGACATATCCCCACATCGGAAACTACGGGACAGATGAAGAGTGGACGGAGTACGGTCCCAGCGAATCCGAGAAATGGCAAAAATTGAAGGCCACGGGATTTGTCATTCGCGCACTCTACGAAGGCCCTATTCCTCAGGGAAGAACGAGCCTGGATGACTTTCTCAAGAGCTATCGGACAGTAGGGATTACGGAGGTCGATACCCGCTCTCTCACCCTCAAAATCAGAAGCGGAGGCAGCCCCATCGGCGCAATTGTCAGACCGGAAAATGGAGAATCCCTGAGCGAGGGGGAGCTCGAAACCTGTCTCTCCTACCTTCGGCAGTTTCCCCGGATGGAGGGATGCGATCTCGTTTCTGGTCTCGGAACCGAAAGCCCTGTTGTGGTAAACCCGGACGGCTTGCCCCACATCGGTCTCGTAGACTGCGGCGTGAAAGCCAATATGATTAGAGAGCTCGTGGATCTAGGATGCAAAGTGAGTGTCGTTCCCAACACGATCCAAGCTGAGCAGGCTATTTCGTTGGGCTGCGATGCCTTTCTCTTCTCAAATGGCCCCGGCGATCCGGCGGTTCTGGATCATCTCGTCGATCTGGCTCGAGCCCTCATCGAAAGAAAGCCAGTCTTCGGCATCTGCCTCGGCCATCAGATCATCTCTCTGGCTCTGGGAGCCAAAACCTTTAAAATGAAATTCGGCCATCACGGTGTAAACAATCCTGTTCGAGATGAGGATACTGGCATTATTCTCATCACCTCACAGAACCATGGCTTCTCGGTCGAGGAATCATCTCTGCCTGGCGACTGCCACATCTGGTTTCGCAACGCCAACGACAGAACGATCGAAGGAATTTCGCACAAGCGATTGCCTGTGCTGACGGCCCAGTTTCACCCTGAGGCCGCTCCGGGCCCCAGAGATTCTCGTTGGATATTCAAGCGATTTCTCGATCGATTGGAAGAGGAGAACTCGAGTGCCTCGCAGAGATGATCTCGACAAGATACTGATTATCGGCTCAGGACCCATTGTAATCGGACAGGCTTGCGAATTCGATTATTCCGGAACCCAAGCGGTCCGCGCGTTGAAGGAGGAAGGTTATCACGTCGTTCTGGTCAATCCGAATCCTGCCACGGTCATGACTACTCCCGGACTAGCAGACACCGTGTACTTGGAACCTCTGCTTCCCCGCTACGTGGAAGAGATTATACGAAAGGAAAGACCCGACGCTATCCTTCCCACCATGGGAGGCCAGACGGCTCTCAATCTCACGCTCAACCTCTTCGAGAACGGGGTCCTTGCCAAGTATCGTGTCGAAGTGATCGGAGCCAGCGTACGATCGATTCGAATGGCCGAAGACCGGGGATCCTTTAAAAAGATGGCGATCGATATCGGCCTCGATGTACCACGGTCTCTTGTCACCAGGGACTTGGAAGGCGCTCTCAAAATGGCCGATGAGGTAGGCCTGCCGCTCATTATCAGGCCCAGCTTCACGCTGGGCGGTCAGGGAGGCAGCATCGCTTACTCTTTATCCGAGCTCAAGGATCTCGTCGCGGGGGCTCTGATCGAGAGCATGGTGGGCGAAGCCTTGATCGAAGAATCTCTTATAGGATGGAAGGAGTTCGAGCTCGAGGTGATGAGGGACATAAAAGACAACGCTGTTGTGGTCTGCTCCATCGAGAACATCGACCCCATGGGGGTACACACGGGCGACAGCATAACGGTTGCGCCGATACAGACCCTCTCGGATCGGGAATACCAATCGATGAGAACGGCCTCCCTCGAAGTTCTGCGGGCTGTTGGAGTGGACTGTGGCGGCTCCAATGTACAGTTCGCTATTCATCCCGAATCTGGACGCATGGTAATCGTCGAAATGAATCCCCGGGTCTCCCGGTCTTCTGCTCTGGCAAGCAAGGCAACGGGCTTCCCAATCGCACGATGCTCAGCCCGCCTCGCCGTGGGATTCACCCTCGATGAGATCATCAACGAGATCACCGGACGGACTGTTTCATCCTTCGAGCCAACCCTCGATTACTGCGTCGTAAAGATGCCTCGATTCGAATTGGAAAAGTTCCCTCTCAGCTATAACACATTGGGAACTCAGATGAAATCGGTTGGCGAAGCCCTGGCTATCGGCAGAACCTTTATTGAGGCTCTTAACAAGGCGATCCGTTCGACCGAAGTGGGATACGAGGGTCTCGAGGAGATCGGTGATCTATCGGATGAAGAGCTAAAAAGGATGTTGGAGACCCAACACCCCTTGAGAATCTTCGCGATCTATCATCAGCTCAGACGACAGGGGCCGGAGGCTATGGGGTACCTCTACAGAAGCACCCACTACGATCCCTGGTTTCTCCATCAATTTCTCGAACTTGTCAAACTGGAGCAGCGAATAGAAACTAACGACGGCGCAGCCTCAAAAGCCGATGGGACGGCTTCAGAAAGCTTGAACGGCAGCCTGCTTCTGGAGGCTAAACGATGGGGCCTCTCAGACAAGCGCATCGCAAGCTTGAGTGGCTGCGATGTAACGGATATCGAGCGCAAACGAAGCGCCGAAGGAATTCACGCTACCTACCACTTTGTAGACACCTGTGCCGGCGAATTCGAAGCACAAACGCCGTATTTCTACTCGACCTATGGAGAACAGGATGAGGGAGATGATATAGGAGGTGAGGCAGTTGTCATCCTGGCCAGCGGTCCCAATCGTATTGGCCAGGGACTGGAGTTCGACACCTGCTGCAC
>CAZLRN010000218.1:0-7783 GCA_964561715.1 uncultured Spirochaetales bacterium | reverse complement strand
ACTTATCTATTCTTTCTCCAAGTCATTCACAGTCCGGAGTACAAGAGACGCGCGAAAGCTGTAGCCAGTCGATCGATCGATATCCGTGCCCGTCGCGGTGAAATTTTTGATAGGAACTTCGATATGCCGCTGGTTAGCAATATTGACTCATTTGCGGTGGACTTGATTCCTGGAGAGGTGAGAGAAGGCAAAATCGAAGAGACAATAGAGCGCCTTGCTAAGCTGTTCCCCGGTGCGGATCCCGACGAGCTGAAGGGTAAAATAAAAAAGAGATACTATCGGCACTTCCAGCCCTTTGAGATAAGAAGCGGAGTGTCTGAAGAGACAATATACTACCTGGCTGAGCACATTCAGGACTTTCAAGGAGTTACCTGGCACAGCAAACCGAAGAGAAGCTACGCGGTAGTTGGTTCCGTATCCCACATATTGGGATACGTCGACACGATGAGCACAGAGGAAATCCAGCTTCTTTACAACAAGGGCTATAGTTTTGATGCTGTTATCGGTAAAAGCGGAATAGAGAAATACTATGATGAGACTTTAAGAGGTAGAGACGGGAAACGGTTCAAAATCGTCGATGTCAAGGGAAAACAGACTTCGCAAAAGGCAGACAAGGAGATTCCGCCTGAGCCAGGTAAAAACATCGTCCTGACGATTGATCGGCATATTCAGGAGCTTTGCGAAAAGGCTCTCGGAAAACGAAACGGATCGGTTGTCGTCCTAAAACCCACCACAGGTGAGATTCTAGCCCTAGTCTCCTATCCCTGGTTCGACCCCAACATCTTTACAAAAGAAGCCAAACCCTCGGATTATAAGGAGTTAGCACTCGATCCCGAGTCTCCCTTCCTCAACAGAAGCATTCAATCCGTCTATCCCCCCGCTTCGGTTTTTAAAATCGTTCTTACCGCTGCGATCGTAGAGGATAATGTCTTTTCGACAACGGACACGGTGGATTGCAGGGGCAAGATGTATTTTGGGGATAGGGAGTGGAACTGCTGGAGAAAAACCGGCCACGGACCTGTCGATTTGAAGTTGGGATTGGCTAAATCCTGCGATATATATTTCTGGAATGCCGGTTTGAAACTCGGGGTGGAACGCATTCTGCAATTTGCGGGGGAGTTTGGGCTGGGAAGGTTGACCGGTATTGATTTGCCGGGAGAGGCTCAGGGTTTTTTGGCAACCCCTGAATGGAAGGAGCAGAAACACCACATGCCGTGGCTTGGTGGCGATACGCTCAATCTATCGATTGGTCAGGGATGGACTCTTGTTACACCGATACAAATTGCGAATATGATCGCAATGGTTGTAAACGAGGGCGTCGTCTACATGCCCCATTTGGTAAAGGAAATCAGAGATCCTGAAACGGGGGAAATTCTTCAAAACATCGAGAGGAAGGTGCTGCGAAGATCATACATTAGTCCCGCGACGTTTAAGTTTCTTCAAGAGGCTATGCGTCTCGTGATAACCGATGGAACAGCAATGTATGTCATATCGACACCTGCTGTTGAAGCGGCAGGCAAAACCGGTACAGGTGAAGTCGGTCTGGAAGATATCTATCATTCTTGGTTCACTGCGTACGCTCCCTACGAAACCGATGACCCGGAGGAAAGGATTGTATTGGTTGTGATGGTCGAAGCCAAGCCCGACGACGCAAATGGATACGAGTGGTGGTCCCCCAAGGCTGGAAACGCCATTTTGCATGGATTTTTTACAAAGCAAAGCTACGACGAGGTAGTGGAATCTCTGAACCTGTGGTACCTCAGGGAGAACTCTGAACTAGAATGAAATAATGAGACAGTCCTCCTTCTTTGGATTTGATATCACGCTTTTTCTCGCAACGCTGTTCCTCATGATAGTCGGAGTGCTATTTGTATACTCCAGCGGCGTGACATCGGGGGGAGAGGTGTATTCATTTGAATACATCCGTCAGATTATCTGGGTTGGGACGGGCATCTTGATTCTCCTAGGATTTGCTCTGTTTAACTACAATCGCTTGAGGGGATTATCAGTCTATATTTATCTGGGATGTATTGTGCTGCTGATTGCAACCCTGATCATTGGGCACGAAGTGAACGGCGCGAAATCCTGGCTTGGCATTGGCGAGCTGGGGATCCAGCCCTCAGAGTTTATGAAGATCGCCACAATACTGGTTTTAGCGAATTTCCTAGTGTTTGTGGGACCACGAATACGCCAGCTTCAGTTCTTTTTGCTCGCCTTTCTCATTCCACTTGTTCCTGTGCTTGTCATTCTTCTTCAGCCTGATATGGGAACAGCGCTCGTGTACTTTCCCATATTCATTGTGATGGTTTTCATGGCCGGCGCAAGGATTAGACATATAGTATTCCTTTTAGCTACTGGCTTGCTAACCGTTACGCTGAGTATCATGCCTAGCTTCGAGCGGGTCCTTTATGGTGAAGCACGCATGTTCTTTTCTATTTTCGGCGACCAGAGGATCCTTGTGCTATTTCTGGCTTCATTTATGCTTATCTTCTTGGTTTCTCTGTGGGGTCACTTCGTCTTCAAAAAGAAATATTTTTACTGGGTTGGATATGTATCTCTCATTATGGCCATTTCGATACTAGGATTTTTATTGGCCCAGCGTGTTCTCAAAGATTATCAGATCATGAGATTGATGATCTTTCTCAATCCCTACATCGATCCAAAGGGCGCCGGATGGAATATCATTCAGTCGGTCACAGCAATAGGATCAGGTGGATTCGGTGGTAAGGGATTCCTCATGGGAACCCAGAGTCATTACAACTATCTGCCCCAGCAGAGTACAGACTTTATTTTTTCGATTTTGGCCGAAGAATGGGGATTCATCGGCGGGTTTTTTGTTATCCTTCTCTATCTCGTCGTCCTGCTGAGAGGCATTCGAATACTCACCCATGCAAAGGATGCCTTTGCCATTCAGATCGGGGCAGGAATCGTCACGATGATCTTTTTTCACGTTCTCGTCAATATCGGTATGACAATGGGCATCATGCCTGTAACCGGCATTCCCCTCCTCCTCCTTTCCCATGGGGGATCATCCCTTTGGACGGCATCCATCGGCATAGGGATACTGCTCAACATCTATATGAGACGTTACAATTACTGATTTGAATACTGTTCCTCATTATCTACATCGTGTTTTTCAGCGGGTCAGGAAACCCGGTCGGTATGCAGGCGGGGAGTTTGGATCGATCCGCGACGACGATTCTCCCGTTTTGAGAGTGGCTGTTTCTTATCCCGATCTCTACGAGGTCGGTATGTCAAACCTCGCCGTAAAGATCCTCTACAGGAGCCTAAACGCCATCGACGGAGTTAGATGCGAGCGGGTTTTTGCGCCGGATGTCGATTTGGAGACAGAGCTTCGATCCCTCGGCTATCCGCTGTTCAGCCTGGAGTCCTTTGCGAACTTAAGAGAATTCGACATCATCGCTTTCTCTATAGGCTATGAGCTCACCTACACCAACATGCTCAATATACTAGATCTGGGCGGTATCAGCCTCGATGCAGCAGACCGAGACGATAAAGATCCAATTGTTGTTGCTGGAGGGCCCGCGGTTACAAATCCCCTTCCCATCGGTAGATTCGTTGATGCGGTATACATCGGCGAGGCCGAGGGGGAGTTAGAGAATCTCTTCCGCCAGCTCACAGACTCGAAAAGGAGGGGTGGAAATAGAAACGATCTTCTGGCTGTGCTGGAGGGGTATTCTGCCATTTGGCGCCCAAGCAAAAAAGCAGTAGCAGGAAGGAGCATCTGGAACCATTTCGACGCAGGGCTTTCAGAAAATGCTACTCCTGTTCCCAATACTCGGATTGTACAGGACAACGGAATTGTCGAAATCATGAGGGGTTGCCCCAATGGATGCCGATTCTGTCATGCCGGTGTTTATTATCGGCCTTTTAGAATGAAACGTGCGTCATTGATAGCTCTGGAAACCGACCAGCTTGTTTCTTATGCAGGCTACCGGGAGATTACCCTCTCGTCTCTCTCTTCCGGAGATTACATCGGGATCGACAAGATTATCACGGAATTGAACTCAAGATACCGAGGACTTGGGATTTCTTTTTCATTACCGTCTTTAAAAATAGACACTTTCACATTACCTATCCTGAAAGAGCTACAGGAGGTGAGAAAAAGCGGATTAACTTTTGCCGTTGAGACACCCAAAGAAATCTGGCAGGCTGGTGTCAACAAAATTGCAACTCTGGATAAAACACTTGAGATCCTGCGGGAGGTCGAAAAACAAGGGTGGAAAAAGGCCAAATTCTACTTCATGGTTGGACTACCAAACTCTCGGGATGAAGATGAGGTGGGGCCGATTGTCGAATTTCTACGAGCTATCCACCGAGAAACAGGCATAACGATAAATGCCAATATAGCATGTTTCATACCCAAACCCCACACTCCCTATCAGTGGGAGCCCCAAATTTCAGAATCCAAAGGTTTGGAGACGATCATGCAGATCAAGTCGCAGTTGCGAGGCAAAAGGTACAAAATCGGCTATCACGCCCCATTCACTTCAGTGTTGGAAGGTGTGATGGCGAGAGGTGATGAGAAGGTTGGCGAAATAATTTATAGAGCCTTTAAAAAGGGAGCTCGCCTTGATGCGTGGGAAGAACACATCGATTGGGATCTTTGGCGAGAGGTTTTCGAAGAGTCAAACTGGGATGTCGTTGGACAGACACTGAAGGGACGCTCAGTGAACGATCCCCTTCCTTGGGACAGTGTTGATATAGGAGTGAGCAAGGCCTATCTCCTGAGAGAGCTCGAAAGGTCGAAGAGAGCACAGACCACAGCCCCATGCAACGATCCGTGCTCTTCTGCCTGCGGGGCTTGCCACAGCAGGCTGAAGGTGAAGCGAGACACTGACTCAGAGAAGCTACGCCTCGAAGCGCTTCTGCATGAGGGAGAAGGGGTGCGAGCTCTTTTGCTTAGCTTCTCGAAAAACGATAGAGCAATTTATTGCTCACACTTGGATTTTATATCCATCCTGGATCGTTCCTTCTTAAGAGCGGGTTGCTGGCCCAATCTGACGCAGGGCTATAATCCCCGCCCTAAGATCGAATTCGCTAATCCTCTCTCACTGGGTATTGCCTCAGACGAAGAAATTGTAAAGGTCGAGTTGCGGAAAGGGGGCGAGATGGGAGGGCTTGCGGCAAGGATAGATGCCAGCCTGCCGTCGGGATTCGCGCTCAAGATGATCACCCCTGTAGTGTTAGAGGAGGGACGAAAAAAGATGAAATCCCTGATGTCCCTGTATTGGGGTTCTGACTTTTTGATCCGGAACGCTACAAGAGATGGAGCAGTAATCGAAGGCAGTGCTGATCTGTCAGCTCTGGCTGAATCATCCGACTTACAGGGAGATCCTCTGGTATGGGTGAGATCTGGCAGTGAGGGTATTCGGATTCGCTTAAAACGTGCTGAGAGGGCAGGGCAGGGAGTTCTGAGATGGCTCTCAGGAATTCTCGGCTACAACCCCCTGCATCGTGGAATAGAGGTTAGAAGAGAGGCTACCTGGGCGACCGGCTCCGATGGTCTGCCTGTCTCTTACTTCGATCTGCTCTGATTCTCTTCTATTTTGATCTGATCCCATATTTCGTCCATCTGATCCAGTGTCATCTCCCGTAAGCGAAGTCCCTTTTCCTCGACCCGCTTTTCCATCTTTTTAAAGCGTGTCATGAATTTTAGATTGGCTCTATTGAGCGCCAGGGATGGATTAATTTTCAAGAGCCGGCTGAGGTTGACAACTGTAAAAAGAATATCCCCGAACTCTTCTTCCAACCTGGTTTTGTTCCCCCCTTTGAGCTCGTCCTTTAATTCTCGAGTCTCCTCCACGAGCTTATCCCATACAGGTTCGATATCCTTCCAATCGAAACCTACCTTGCCGGCCTTTTTTTGGATGTAAAGGGCTCTTTCGAGAGGCGGGAAAGCCCCAGGGGTGTTATCCAGTATGGATCCTTTGGTATTTTTTCCCTCCACGTGTTCTTTTATCTGATCCCATTGCTCAAGGATCTCCGACACATCGTTTTTACTTTCGCCGCCGAAAACGTGAGGATGCCTTCGGATGAGTTTGTCGCATATGTCTTGCAGCACTTCTTGAAGAGTAAAATCACCCTCTTCCTCTTTCATTCTGGCAATCATAATCAAAATCAAGAATAGATCACCAATTTCCTCTTTTAAGTTGTTTTCGTCTCTCTCATCGATTGCATTGACCGCTTCGTAGGCCTCTTCGATCAGATTCGCGCGCATGGATTCTGGCGTTTGCTCACGATCCCAAGCGCATCCATCAGGGCTTCGCAGTCTCTTAATGATCCCATAAAGCTCCATGAATTGTTCTTCGATCTGTTGATGAGATTCTTGCGGTTTTTTCACCTCTTTCATCTTGCGGCTTCCTCTGCTCGATCTGTTTTCGACAGCAATCTTGCGATAAGAATAATGGAGTGCAATGGTTACGGCAACCCCTTCGATTGCCAATCATATGGAATTTGGATAAGATACCGTTCATGGTGGATGTCATCGTGGCGCCCTCCGTTCTCTCAGCGAACTTTGCGAATCTGTCCTCTGCTGTCGATCAAATCGTCGCCTCGGAGGCCGATTGGATCCATTTGGATGTCATGGACGGAGAGTTTGTGCCGGAGATCACGTTTGGCGCAAAGATGGTATCAGATCTAAGGCCGCTTACCTCTCTGATTTTCGACGTACATCTGATGGTCGAGCATCCGGAGAAGCACTTAGAAAACTTTGCTACGGCCGGGGCGGACTTCATAACCATTCATCTCGAAACAACAAAGCATCTGTACCGAACCCTTTCCAGAATCCGCGAACTAGGTTCAAAGCCAGGAGTATCGATTGAGCCGTCAACGCCCATAGCTTCGCTAAAAGAGGTGTTATCCCTTGTCGATTTGGTGTTGGTCATGACCGTCAATCCCGGCTATGGCGGGCAGAAGCTCATACCGGGATGCTTGGACAAAGTAGCCGAGCTGAAAGCGATAAAAAGAGAGAAGAATTTCAAATTTCATATAGAGGTCGATGGCGGAATCAACAGAGCCACATTTGGATCTGCTATTAAAGCCGGAGCCGAGGTACTGGTTGTCGGTTCGGCTTTTTTCGAGGTGGAACAATCCAGGGATTTTGTGATGGAGCTCAAGGGCAAGAACTAACGCCTGCCTAAGGTGAGCTTTTAGCAAACCTAAGGCATACAGTTTCCTCTGCCCGGCGTCGAAATATAAGAAAGGAGAAAAAGGTGCTAGTGTCAAAAAATATATATCTTCTTTGTTTGCCGCTGCTACTGCTGCTGGTCTTGCCGGTCGAAGCTCAGGAGATGAGTGGAAAGTCGGAATTGGCCGAAGGAATAAAGTTTTACCGAGAAGGACAGTATCAGCAGGCTATCGTTGTTTTTCGAAACATCATTTTGGATCCGGCCATGGAGAACAGCCATGGTGATGCGTTTTTCTGGTTGTCAAAGAGCTACATCGTTTTGGAACAGCTTGACGATGCCGAACGAAGTCTCGAGTCCTATTTACTCAATTATCCTGATCACCCCGATTATTCTGAAGGATCCTATCTCAAGGGGCGGCTTTTATTCATGCAGGATGATTTAGAAAGCGCTATTCAGGTCTTTCAGAGCTTCATAAGCAACTATCCGAAATCGAAATTCATATCAAACGCTTATTTCTGGGTTGGGGAGTCGCTTTTTATTATAGGCAAATTAGACTCAGCAAATAAAAAATTAAAGGTTGTTATACACGAATAAACCAAAAGTGTTAAAAAAGAGGCTGCCAAATAACGAAA
>CAZLRN010000217.1:0-7798 GCA_964561715.1 uncultured Spirochaetales bacterium | reverse complement strand
TGCAAGCAGCTTGCTTCCGCAAGCAGCTTGCGGAGCAAGTAGTTGGCATGCATATAAAAAATTGGCCAATTTGTTTGGGTTGTGGGCGCAGCCAACGATATGTATCGTAGCAGGAACGCGAAGGCCCGTCTATCTTTTTTCCGGCAAATAAGGCCATAACGGGATGTCAGGCGAACCATACTTGATTCGTTTAGTGAAGAAATGCCATAATTTCGCCGCTCGCAACGCATGGATACCTTTACGATCGTACGAACGGAGCATCTCAATCATTTCGGCTATCTATTTGGCGGTCAGCTCCTCAAGTGGGTCGATGAGGCCGCCTGGATAGTAGCTGCACGGGACTTTGCCGGTCATCATCTGGTGACCAGGGCAATGGACAGGATCGACTTCAAAACCCGGGTGGCTAACGGCTCGATCTTGAGACTTCACGTTCTTCCGTGGAAACAGGGAACGACCTCGGTGACTTACAACGTTGATGTCTTTGCGGACGAGCCGGGAGCCTTGGAGGAGAAGCATGTCTTTTCCACCCATGTGACTTTCGCCTGTGTGGACGAGGCGGGCCACAAGCGGGAGCTTCCAAAGATCAAGAAGTTCCGCTCCGGCAGCCCGGCAACCGAGGGTCGAGCGGGATAGAGACCACGAAACGGGGGAGCAGAAATGATACGGAAGAAAATTGCGCTGATTGGCGCGGGTAACATCGGTGGTGAGCTGGCCTTTGGCGCCACCAATCTCGAGCTCGGAGATGTCGTGCTGGTCGATATTCCGGAGAAGGAGGGGGTGGCTCGGGGCAAGGCGCTGGATCTCATGCAGGCGGCCATGATAATAGGTCGCGACGTCACGATCACGGGAACCTCCAACTACGCCAAGATCGGATATGCCGACGTGTGCATCGTAACCGCAGGAGTTCCCCGCAAACCCGGCATGAGCCGGGACGATCTTCTCTCCATCAACCTGAAGATTATCAGGGATGTGGCGACAAACATCCGCCAATACGCCCCTGACTGCTTTGTCATCGTTCTCTCGAATCCCCTCGATGCCATGGTGTATGAGATGCGCCAGGTCACAGGCTTTCCTTCGAATCGAGTTGTGGGAATGGCCGGTGTGCTCGATAGCGCCAGGATCAGATATTTCATAGCCGATGCCTATGGATGCGGAGTGCAGGAGGTCAACGCCCTCGTTCTCGGAGGACACGGTGATGCCATGGTGCCTGTTCTTCGCTACTGCACCATAAACGGAATCCCCGTCACCCAGCTTCTCGACGCCAAAACATTGGATACGCTGGTGGAACGAACCCGTTTCGGTGGCGGAGAGATCGTCGATCTGATGGGCACCAGCGCCTTTTTCGCTCCTGCTGCCAGCGCGATAGCCATGGCGGAGAGCTATCTCATGGATAGAAAGAGGCTTCTGCCCTGCACGGCCTACCTCAACGGCGAGTACGGATACACAGATATCTATCTGGGTGTTCCCGTTGTTATCGGCGGCGGTGGTGTCGAAAAAATCATCGAGATCGAGCTCACCGAGGAGGAGAAGGCACTGCTGGCTAAAAGCGCTGCTGGAGTCAGGAAACTCATCGACGAGGCAAAAAAGATCTAGCCCTCTTGAAGATCTAGCCCTCCGCCAAAACTCAGTCGATTGCCGAAGCTGCCTCGGTCAGCTGACCCCAATATCCCTTAGGATCTTCTTCAGGGCTTCGACTGCCACGGCAAAGGTCTTCGGCCCTCCATCCTTCATCTCTTTGATATTTGGATCCAGCTCCAATTTCTCGAAGCCCTTAAAGTGCCCCAGATGCGGCTCTACGGAGAGAAAACCTTCAAAGCCGTCCCGATGCAGTTCCTCGATTGTCTCCCTGAGCTTGCCGTCGCCTTCTCCGGCCGGGACCACATCTCCGCTCTCGTAGAGAGCATCCTTCACATGTATATAGACAATATGCTTCTTGAGCAGTTTGAAGGCATGAGGGTAGGTCTCTACCTGGCATTGAATGAAATTGGCGGCGTCGAAGATGGCTTTGAAGGTATCGCTGTTCATCGTCTCCACTAGATCGAGACACCTCTCGGCGGTATCTCCGTATATCTCCTTCTCGTTTTCGTGGAGAAGGATGAGTCCCGAACCCCTGGAGGCATCGATAAAGGCCTGCCATCTTCTCATCACCTCATCGCGATACTGGAGCGGATCATCATCCTTGGGAATATAAAAACTGAACATCCTGATGTAAGGGGCTTCCATAATATGGGCAATCGCCAGGGTGTGTTTGAAGAGCTCTAAATGGGGTTCAAAGTCATCGGTGATCTTGATTTTGCCGAGGGGAGAACCGACGGAGGAGAGCTTAAATCCCCTGGCATCGATCTGCCTTTTGATGTCTTTCACCTCGTCTATGGTGTATTCGACAAGGCCTTTGCCGTTGACCCCCCTCATTTCGATGTGCTTGATCCCGTGCTGATCCAGCACATCCATCTGCGTCGTCAGATCCATATCGATCTCATCTGCAAACGCAGAGAGCATAAATTGACTCATGCTGTTCTCCTTATTAGACTATGTAGCTTTTATGCTATGCCCACCAGAGCTCTGATGTACTGGGATCTCTCAAAGGCAGCCGGATTGCCGATGTTCTCCCTGCTGAGCTTGCCCTTGAAGTCTGCGATCCGCTCGAACTTGTGCCGCTTCATCCACTCTTCGATTCCGGTCACGACCTTCTGCGTATATTCGACTCCGTTGCGATAGAGGGTCGAGCAGAGCTGGACCGTGCTGGCGCCGACGAGAAGCTGTTTTATAGCCCCCGCAGCGTCGTGCACTCCGGTGCTGGCGGACAGATCACATTCCACCTCTCCAGCTAGAAGGGCGATCCACTGGAGGGATTGGCTTATTTCCTGAGGGCTGCTGAATACCGGCGCTGAGATAATCTCGAATCGATCGATATCGACATCGGGCCGGTAAAAGCGGTTGAAGAGCACGAGTCCATCCATCCCCTCTTCACTCAGCTTCTTGACCATGCTGGCCAGCCCCGAAAAGTAGGATCCGATCTTCATGGAGACGGGGATGCTCACCCTGGCTTTGACCTTTCGGCAGGTATCCAGATAGAGCTCTTCGATAGCCGATCCCTCCTGCTCGACGTCGGCAGGCATAATGAAAAAGTTGAGCTCCAGAGCATCGGCCCCTACGTCCTCAAAGCTTTTAGCGTATTCTAACCATGTCCCCGATGTCAGGCAGTTGACGCTGGCGATAACGGGGATGGAGACCTTCTCTTTTGCTTCTCTGACCAGCTTGAGATAGGCATCCAGATAGTAGTTCTTGCCCATGCCTTGGAAGAAATCCAGAGATTCAGAATGGGCGAGCATCGAATCATCCTCCACAGAACTCTGGCCCACATCGGCCAGGATTTGCTCCTCGAAGAGAGATTTCAAGACAACGGCGCCGGCACCCGCCTTCTCGCAGGTCTGCACCTCTTCGAGGGTGGAGGTAAGCTTCGAGCTGCTGACGATGACGGGATTGCGTAGAGACAATCCCATATACGTGTTGGATAGATCGGGCATCACAGACCCCCTCGCTTACCAATGAGTATGAGTAGTCAGCCGCTGGCAGGATTGCTGCTGCAATCGAGGACCGCCTTTGCGGCAGCCAACCTTACGCCATCAAGCTAAAGAAGAAAACATCAGTTGTCAACCTGGAAGCGTGCCCCTCTAGCTTTTCCAGCGCATTGAGCGCTGCTAGTACTTCACCCCGCCGGCTGTGAGCCCCCCACTATTACGGCACCAATCAAGGGGATAGCTCGGGGACTGCGCTAATTGGAGATGCTTTCCGAAGCATCCGACGGCAGAAGGAGAGTCAGGGCTGCTGCGGAAAAGGGAAGAATCGTCATAATCACCAGTCCCGAAGCCAATCCCGGCGCCCATCCAATAGCATTTGAGAAGGCCGGAACGAGCGGATAGGCAAGCCTTCCCAAGGCCCAGGCGAAACCCATAAGGATGCCGCTGATGGTCGAAGTCGCCTCGGGCAGCAACCGATGGCCCATGATGACGATGGGCACATGGGACATCTGAAGCAAAAATCCTGCCAGACTCAAGGCGAGGTAGGTTGGCCATAGCAGACCCCTCTCGCCCGTATACAGCATGATAAAGAAAAACGGAAGAAACCCGACCAGCGAGAAAAGACAGATTATCTTGGTTTTGAGACGGTGGGCGATGTAGCCTGCCACCAGGATACCCAGTGCTCCGGAGAAGGTGTAGAAGGTACCTGCGATACTATAGTGGAGCCGCGAAAACCCCCAATCGAAATACATCTTTGCAATAAAAAATCCGAGAGACATGATGAAGCCGTGTCTGAAAACCGTTATCAAGAATAGCGTGAGGATAATGCCCATTCTCTTGCGGATCAGTCGCCTAATGGAGCTCAGATTGATTCGACTCTCGGGTCCGGCAATCTCGGTACGGGTAAAGAAGAGATAGTAGAGAGCCAAACAGATTCCCGGGACGGCAAGAAACGGCGATGCCTCTAGACCGATAAGACCTGTAACTGCCGAAAAGCAGGGCTGCGAAAGAGCAAATCCGAAGGTACCGATCGTCACAAAAATAGAAAAGCTTCTCTCCTTCCTTTCCAATCCGGCTGCCGCTGAGATATTCGAGCCAGCTGGATGAAAGAGGGAAACCCCGAGCTGCCCGGCAACGAGGAGAAAGAGCAGAATGGTGTAGTCTTTGGTCAAACCGATCCCTGAGAGGAAGAGAGAGGCTGCCAGAACAGACACAAAGACAGGCATTTTGCCCCTGATTCGATCGGCCCAATAGCCCTGGAGAGGCTGCGTGCTATTGGCGATGAAAGAGGCTATGGAGGCAATGAGGGCTGCTCTTACAGGATCCAGCTGGGCCAGCACCATATAGATGGCAAAGAATCCCGCGTACAAATCCACGACAAAGTGCAAACCGCCTACAAGAAAGACTTTTCTCTTCTGCATGACCTGATCCTGGCTGTGAGAGAGTTGCTAGCTGAAATGTAACCTGTCTGTCCCAGCTGCGTCTATGCCGACCGCGTCTATGCCGACCGCGTCCAGGCCTGGCTGAAAGACAAAAGGCTGAAAGCCGTCTGGCAGCCGGCCCTGGGTTGTGAGCCGAGGGGACCATGCGTTACACTGACTCCGTGAGCAGTACGCGCGAGCAACTGGGTCGCCTCGACACGGACGAGGAGCTTAAAAATAGGATCCTCCCCTTATGCCGCCTTAAGGAAGGGGAAATCTGGCAAGATCCCGAGAGAGGCCACCGCGTGGGTGTGCTGAATGCCGTGAGTACAGAGGACGTGCAAAAGATCGTGGGCCCTGAGAAAGCGCATCTCATCATCAACGATCCGCCCTACAACCTCAATTTGGGTAAAGGGAGCTCCGAAAGTCTTCCTTCCATCGACCTCAAAGGCTACATCACCTTTTCGAAGAGCTGGGTTCAGAACGCCCTGGCCGTGATGCGGGAATCCTCACACCTCTACGTCTGGTTAGGAGCCGACTATCGGAAGGGGTTTCAGCCTCTGCCTGAGTTTCTTCTCATGATGCATCAGTTTTCACAGCTCAAAGCCAAGAATTGGATCACCATGAGAAATCAGAGGGGATACGGAACACA
Organism: uncultured Spirochaetales bacterium; assembly: GCA_964561715.1. Taxonomy (GTDB): domain Bacteria; phylum Spirochaetota; class Spirochaetia; order SZUA-6; family CAZLRN01; genus CAZLRN01. Next base: position 2,204 of record CAZLRN010000217.1, on the reverse strand, counting down.
GAAAAATTGGATGTGGCTGCGGCAGGAGCTGCTCTATTACACGAGGGGAAACCCTCCATTCAAGGTGACCTACACAGACCTTCCCAAGATACTGAAGGGCTACTACAAGCAGGTCGGTGGCGTAAGAAGGGAGAACCTCGAAAGAAGCCACTCGGACACGATCAGACCCGGCAATGTCTGGATCGACATCCAGCAGGTCTTCTACAGAACAGAGGAGAACGTTCCTGGATGCTACGCCCAAAAGCCTCTCAAAGCCTATGAGAGAATCATTCAATCGAGCAGCAGAAAAGGCGATCTGATCCTCGACTTTTTCTCCCACTCCGGTACGACGCTGCTAGCCGGCGAGATGAATAACAGGAGGGTCTTCACCTTTGACAACAACCTGATTTTTGCCGAGATTACCATCAGAAGACTGGAGAGATTCAGGCAAACCGGCAGAATCGGATGGCAGTGGAACAATCCGTTTCCAGAGATAGAGAAAGGATGAGAATATGAGTATGCAGGCCTATGTGCTTCATGGAACCGAAGATTTGAGGCTAGAAAGCCGCAATGAACCACAATTAGGCAGAGGAGATGTGCTGGTCGATATCAAACGCACCGGAATATGTGGATCCGATGTGCATTACTACCGACACTTCAAAATTGGTCCCTTTGTGCCCCAAAAGCCTCTTGTTCTGGGACATGAGTTTGCAGGTCAAGTCATAAAAGTTGGAGCGGACGTGCGCTCCATCAGTGTTGGAGACCGCGTGACAGCCGAGCCTTCTATTGAATGCCGTCAATGTCGATTCTGCAGATCCGGACGGTACAATCTCTGCACGAATCTGAAGTTCATCGGCACGGCGGCCACGGTGCCCCATATCGACGGCGCCTTTGGGGAGCTTCTGGTCGTACCGGAGAGCCACTGCTACAGGCTCGACGACCGTATCGATTACGAAGGGGGAGCAATGGCCGAGCCGCTGGCTGTCGGTGCCCATGCGGTGGTTCGAGCCGGCCAAATCGCCGGATCCCGCATCTTGATTACCGGTGCAGGAACGATCGGACAAATGGTGCTCGCCATGGCGCAGGTTATGGGAGGAAACAACATCACAGTTTCAGATCCGGATTCCTTTGCCCGTGAGTTTTCCCTTAAAAGGGGAGCCAGGGCTGCATTCGATCCAACAGACGAAGGGGCGGCTCAAGAAATCATCGGCGACGGCTTTGATACTGTTTTCGAAGCCTCCGGAGCCCCGGCGGCGCTTTCGCTGGCTTACACGGCCGCTGCCCGCGGAGCCCGTCTCGTGCAGATTGGAACACAGCCTCCCGAGATCTCACTGCCGGCCAATCTGCTCATGTCCAAAGAGCTTACCGTGCTGGGATCCCTTCGCTATGCCCACGTCTTCGGCTATGTTCTGGAATTAATGGCAACGGGGCGCATCGACGTCACGGATCTGGTCTCCGTCGTCTATCCGTACAGAGAGATGCAACAAGCCATGGATCGTGCCGTATCCGGAAAAGGTGTCGTCAAAGTACAGGTAAGCCAGGAATAGAGGCCGGATCAAGCCTCGGAGATCAGATTCGCCGGATTCAACAGGGTCTCCTCGACACCCAACTCCGCGGCTACGCGGCGTGCAATGTTCTGATTGAGCCAATGCGGCTGATGAGCATCCGATCCTATAACAAAGCGAAATCGCTCCCTAAAGGGTGAGAGGCACGCCTTCCAGTCATTCCGCCATATGTAGCGGTTATTGATCTCCACAAGACACTGAGGCGGCACTCTGTCCAGGTTGGTATCCAATGCAAGGGGATGGGCGATGATAACCGGCTTGGCCGTTTCGAGCAGCTTTTCGGCGCCCAGGTATTCCTCCCGCCTGTCCCGACAGTGATAGATGTAGTAATCGAAGTCTAACTCGATCGCCATCGACGTCCATGCTGCTCCGTCCACCTCGGTTCCCACGAGAAGATCATTAGCTCTTACCTCTCTCTGATAGGTCTCGAAGGTCTCGCCGGTTAGATACTCCAAATGATCGCTGATCCCCTGAATCCGCGCATGACGGAACCGGGCCACGAATGAAACGGTTTGCTGGGGTCGGACAGCACTGTCTCCGACTGAATAGGTCGTATGAATATGCAGATCCTGGGCGACAAGTTCTCCTTTAGTTTTAGTGTTCATGCTCGTAACCTCAAATTACCCCGAATATACCCATTTGCCGGTAGTCTATCAAACA
>CAZLRN010000216.1:0-7826 GCA_964561715.1 uncultured Spirochaetales bacterium | reverse complement strand
CATCCAGGATCTGCAGTTTATTCTCGAGATTCTGGAACAGCAGGACCTGGCAGAGGATTGACGGCGATTGTGGCCGGCCGATTCATCAAGGGCGCTGAACTGCAAAAGACCACGGCAAAGCCGCGGTCGTAGCGACGCACCGCCGCCGAAGCGGCGGTACGGGCTCAGCCGCCCACCCACAGCGGCGGTACGCCGCAGCGCGGCTTTGAAACTGCAGCGCAAAAAAGGGGGCTTCCATATACGTTAATAAAATAATGGAAGTTCCGGCTGCTAACAGGAACGTGAACTCGTGATCAGATTGTACAGATACTTAAAGCCCTTTGCAGTTCCGGTGGCTGCGGTGGTGGTCCTGGTTTTCTTCCAGAGCATGGCCGAGCTCTACCTGCCTACCTTGATGTCGGATATCGTCAACACCGGAATCACGAACAACGACGTAGATTACATCATGAGGACTGGCGGGTTCATGCTGCTTGTGGCGCTGGGCGGATCCCTATGCGCGATTACAGCCGTGTACCTGGCTTCGCACGCCTCCATGGGCTTCGGCGAACTGTTGCGCAGGAAGCTCTTTACCCATGTCCTGAATTTCTCGCTCCATGAGTTCGATATCCTGGGCACGCCGTCGCTGGTAACGCGGAACACCAATGATGTCACCCAGCTCCAGATGGTGACTTTGATCATGATGCAGATGATTATCAGGGCGCCGATCATGTGCATTGGCGGAATCATCATGGCTGTTTCCAAGGACAAAGGACTTGCGTGGGTTATCATCGTAGTAATCCCTATCCTTGCAGCGACGATCTCCACCATCGTGGTGAAGGGTTTTCCGCTCTTCCGGGCGATTCAAAAGAAAGTCGACAGAGTCAACCTCGTCCTGCGCGAGAGGCTGACCGGCGTCAGGGTCATTCGAGCCTTCAACCGCATCGACCACGAGAAGAAACGCTTCGGGGATGCGAACATCGATCTCACAAACACCTCAATCCAGGTTAACAGGCTGATGGCTGTCGTCATGCCTGTCATGATGCTGGTTATGAACCTGACGACAGTTTCCATAATCTGGTTCGGAGGCATCCGCATCGATCACGGAACAACGAATGTCGGCAACATGATGGCTTTTCTGCAATACGCACTACAGATACTGTTTTCTCTGCTCATGGCGTCTCTACTGCTCATCATGATCCCGCGCGCCCAGGCGTCTGCAGAAAGGATCAATGAGGTACTAGGCATGAAACCCGGAATCAAGAATCCGAGGGAGGCGAAACGGAGCGACGCCTTGACTAAGGGGCATATACAGTTCAGGAACGTCACGTTCAGCTATCCCGGCGCGGAGGAGCCTGCGGTCTTCGACGTTTCCTTCACCGCGTCCCCCGGAGAGGTGACCGCGATCATCGGGAGCACCGGCTCGGGGAAATCCACGCTCATCCATCTCATCCCTCGCTTCTACGATGTAAACTCCGGAAGTATCCTGGTCGACGGAGTCGATATCCGCGAGATGTCGCAGAGTTACCTGAGGGCCAAGATCGGTCTGGTTTCACAGAAGCCGGTTATTTTTTCGGGGACCGTTGCCGAGAATATCCGCTACGGGAAGGAAAACGCCACGGACGAGGAGGTGCTGAAGGCTACCGCGATCGCCCAGGCGAGCGAATTCATCGATGCAATGACCGATGGATTCGATTCGATCCTGTCTCAGGGGGGAACAAATGTATCCGGCGGGCAGAAACAGCGTATATCCATCGCCCGCGCCGTTGTGCGGAGGCCCGAAATCTATCTTTTCGATGATTGTTTTTCGGCGCTCGATTTTAGGACCGACGCGCGACTCAGGGCTGCATTGAAGAAAGAGACCGTCGATTCCACGGTCCTGATCGTCGGGCAGAGGGTGGCCACGATCATGGACGCAGACAGGATCATCGTGCTGGAAGAGGGGAGGATCGCCGGCATGGGCACCCACAGGGAGCTGTACAAGAGCTGCGAGGTCTACCGCGAGATCGTGGCCTCGCAGCTCTCGGAAGAGGAAATTGCATGAGCGATCAGAGCAGGAGACAGTATGGCGCTGGTCTGCCCCCTGGGCGGTTTGGGAGGGGACCGAGATTCGGCGGGATGATGGCGGGCGGTCCTGCGGAAAAACCGAAAGACTTCAAAGGGACTTTGAAGAGGCTGGTGGCCTACTTAAGGCCACACCAGAATACGCTCCTCGTCATTCTTGTTTGTGCGATCTTGGGCACGGTTTTCAACATCGTGGGACCCAAATTATTGGGCCAGGTGACGACCAAGCTCTTTGAAGGAATTGTGGGCAAGTATCTGGCTTTTCGTCTTGCGAAACCCGCTCCTTCGATTGATTTCGTGTTTATTGGAAGAGTGACTATGCTGTTGGTCGGGCTTTACCTCATAAGCGCATTGTTCAACTACATCCAGCAATACCAGATGGCGGGGATATCGCAGAGGATCGTCTACCGTATGCGCAGCGATATCAACGAAAAGCTGTCTCGGCTGCCGCTCAAGTTTTTCGACTCCCGCACCCACGGTGAGATCATGAGTCGCGTCACAAACGATATCGACACCATAAGCACAACATTGCAGCAGAGCCTCACCCAGCTCGTCACTTCTGTCTGCACGATTGTTGGCATTTTGTTCATGATGCTCTCCATCAGTCCGCTCCTGACATTGATCACCTTGGTGACCCTGCCAGCATCCTTGCTTGCCACCGTGAACATTGTCCGGTTGTCGCAAAAAAACTTCGCCGCACAGCAAAAGGAGCTTGGGGCTTTGAACGGACACGTGGAGGAGATGTTCACGGGTCACCAAATCGTCAAGGCCTTCGGGCACGAGGAGAAAGCGATCAAGGTTTTCGACGAGGTCAACGGCCGGCTTTACAACGCCGGTTGGAAGGCCCAGTTCGTCTCCGGCATCATCATGCCCTTGATGCTATATATCAACAACATAGGCTACGTGCTTATCTGCGTAGTGGGCGGGATCATGGTGGCGAAGCGCACGCTCGAGCTAGGCGACATCCAGGCCTTCATTCAGTATTCGCGGCGGTTTACCATGCCCATAGCCCAAACCGCCAACATCGCCAACATCCTGCAATCGACGATGGCCTGCTCGGAGCGTGTCTTTGAAATCCTCGATGAAGTCGAAGAGATCTCGGACAGGGAAAACGCCATCACCATCGAGTCTCCCAAGGGGGAGGTCAGGTTCCGCGGGGTCACCTTCGGTTATACTGAGGGAGTCATGCTGATGAAGGATCTCAACATCCACGTCTCGCAGGGTCGTACGATCGCCATCGTCGGACCCACTGGGGCGGGGAAAACCACGCTGGTCAACCTGCTGATGCGTTTTTATGAAATCAACGGCGGGGAAATCAACATTGACGGCATCGACATCAGGGACCTCGATCGTGGCCGGTTGCGCACCATGTTCGGGATGGTGCTTCAGGATACCTGGCTTTTCAACGGCACAATAAAGGACAATATCGCCTATGGCCGGGAAAACGCGACCGACGAGGAAATCGTCGAAGCCGCCCGAGCCGCCCATGCCGATCATTTCATCCGTGCGCTTCCCGAGGGTTACGATACCGTCTTGAACGAAGAAGCTTCCAACATCTCCCAGGGGGAGAAGCAGCTTCTCACCATTGCCCGGGCGATTCTATCGAATCCCTCTATTCTCATTCTGGACGAGGCAACGAGCAGCGTCGACACCCGCACGGAAGTATCTATTCAGAAGGCTATGAAAGATCTCATGAGGGGAAGGACCAGTTTCGTGATCGCTCATCGGCTTTCAACCATCCGGGACGCCGAGCTTATCCTCGTCATGAACGACGGGAGCATCATCGAAAAAGGCAACCATGCGGAGCTCCTCGCCAGGAAGGGGTTCTACGCCGAGCTCTACAACAGCCAGTTTAAAGGTGCCTTCGTCGACGAGCAGGTCGTATCATAAGGAGTCGAGCGTATGATTAAAAGCAGAAGCAGCGGAACGAGCCGTGTGGCAGAGGAAAAATCCCTGGATGGGTATCCCGGCAAAGAGGGAGGAGACGGAAAAGACGGATCCCGTGCGAAGAAAAAAGGACGTAAAGCTCCGATCATCATCGGCGGTTTGATCCTTGTGGTTCTTTTCGGTGCAGGAATCACCCTCGGGGCATTATGGATAGTCGATTCCATCAACTACGTAAGCACCGACAATGCATCCATTGCCGGCAACCAGGGCAACGTCAGCTCGCAGATACTTGGAAGAATAAAAAGCGTCACGGTGGAGCAAGGAACCGAAGTTGAAGCGGGACAACTTCTGGTTTTGCTCGACGACGTTGATCTACGCGCCCAGGAAGCTCAGGCAACCTCGTCTCTGGATTACGCCAGGAAAAACCTGGCGCTTGCGGGAGTCAATCTCAAAAAGACTAAGGACGATTTCGATCGAGCCGAAAAGGTTTTTAAAGCCGGTGGCGGAACACAGGAGCAGCATAATCATGCCGCCAGTGCGCTGGAGACTGCGAACGCAGAGTATTCGATCGCCCAGACGGAGATCGATATCGCCCGTGCGAAGCTAGGGGTGATTGAAACCCAACTTCTCAATACCAGGATCGTCGCGCCGATTTCCGGCACGATCGCTAAGAAACCCTTAATGCCGGGCGAGCTGGTCCAACCCGGTCAGACGATTATATCGATCAGTGATCTGAAGAACATCTGGGTCATCGCTAACTTCGAAGAGACCAAAATTGACCGTATCAAGTTGAACGCGCCAGTGGATATTACAGTAGACGCCTATTCCTCCTATCAATTCAAAGGTCGGGTCGTTCTGATTAGCGCCGCCATCGTCCCTCCGCCATTCTCGATAGGCGAATTCACCAAGACCACCCAGCGTATCCCCGTGAAAATAGAGTTTACGGACGTTCCGGAAGGTATGGTGCTTCTGCCCGGTATGTCTGTCGAAGTAAAGATCAAATCCTAATTATTTTCACGATCGGTTGTTCCGCTTTCTCGCTTATAGAGTTGCATCGATAGCCCAGTGCTATATCGTTGGCTGCGTGAAGAATTCATATGATAAGCCTTGGGTTGTAGGCGCAGCCAAGGATATGTTCCGGAATCCTGAAAATGTGTATATTTGTAATTGAGATTGAACCTGCTTGCGTGACTCAGGAGACGTACTATGAACTGGCTGCCGTTTGCTGTTGCTGCCGTTGTGATTTTCTTGCTGGGGGGAATCCGGATCATTAGGCCGACTCATCGCGGTCTGGTTGAGAGGCTTGGCAGGTATCGGCGTTTCGCCCGGCCCGGATTCAACTGGATCATTCCGATCATCGACCGCATGTACCGTATCAACATTACAGAGGTTATGATCGATGCCGAGCCGCAGGAGATCATCACCAACGATAACCTGAACGCCCGGGTGGATGCCCAGGTGTACTTCAAGGTGAAGGACGACGAGGAGAGCGTCAAAAACTCCCAATACAAGGTCTTCAACTACCAGAACCAGATCGTCAATTTAGCTCGTACGACCTTGCGCAACATCATCGGTACCTTAACGCTCAAGTCTGCCAACAGCGAGCGGGGCAAGATCAACACCGAGCTTCAGAAGACCCTGCGGGACGAGACCGCCCACTGGGGAATCGAGATAGTCCGCACCGAACTCAAGGAGATCGACCCGCCCAAGGATGTCCAAGAAACCATGAACAAGGTCGTGAAGGCCGAGAACGAGAAGATCGCCGCCGTGGATTTTGCAACAGCCACTGAGACGGCGGCAGATGGAGCTCGGCGGGCCGAGATCAAAAAGGCCGACGGGGTAAAGCAGGCCAAGATCCTGGAGGCCGAAGGGGAGGCTCAGGCCATCAAGCTAATCAACGAGGCGGCCAACCGTTACTTCGTTGGCAATGCCCAGCTCCTGCGACGCCTCGAGACTGTAGAGAAGGCCCTCGCGGCCAACGCTAAGATAGTAGTCCCCTCGGACAGTGAGCTGGTCAACGTGATCGGTGAGATGGCGGGAGTGCTGCCGCTGGCCACGACCAGGCGCCAGCAGTAATCGCGTTCTCCCCGTTCGTATGCTCGGAAAACGCTAGGACCCCTCCCTTAGCCAAATAGATGATCTTGGTAGCGGCGCCTTCTTAAAGGAGCGAGTTGACTTCCCGGTTTCGGGCCACTATGACCTGGCCCACCGACTCTAAGGCCGAGGTTTCCACGTTGATGATCCTGCCAAAAATGACCACCGATTGGCTCATCTCCACCACCGTTCCCGTTAGCATGTAATTAGCGGACAAAAGCTGCCCCACCCGCACCGCCTTGGCGGTGTCCATCAGGTCCGATAGGGCCAGCTCCTGCTCAGAAAGCACGGCATCCAGCTTATCCCGCTCCAGGACCGTGAACCTGGAGAGCTGGAAAAGGTAGGAAGAGCCGGTCTTGTTTAGCAGATCGATAAGCTCCGACTTTCGGCCGTCCTTGAAACTGAAGCCGGAAACTACGATGTTGCCGGGCTTCTGGGTCTTCATATCGAGCACCATCTCCTCAAAAAGATTCTTGAGGCAGTCCATAAGGTCCCGGTCCCTGTTTACAGCGTCCAGGTCCCTATCATTAACGATCCTGTCGACCTCCCCGGTCGCGAGATTCATTTCACCGCCCAGGATTTTAATGTAGTTCTCCAGCATGGTGAGCTCCTCTTCGAATCCCTCATAGTCGAGACGCTCCCTGGCGTTTAAGAGCTCCTTCTTAATGTCGTTGGTCATATTAAGCGCTTTCTGAACATCCCGCCCTCCATAGTACTCCTGCCCTATCCTCTTGAGAGCCTGAGCGTAATGGAGCATGCTGCCCGCCTTCAAGACGATAGCATCCGAGATCCCGTCCACCGGATTCTCCATGGGCACAAATTTGACCTTGAGCTCGATCGGATCCATCCGGATTGCTTCACCCTCTGAACCTTTGTAGCTTCCCACGAGGCGGGCGATTGTCTTCTCGCTTTCTTCTTCCTGACTCGGTATCTTAGCCCGCACCACGATCGTCTCATAATCTCCCAGGTACACCGAGGGAAGATGATACCGGATCTTCTGTCCCTCCATCCGATGCTCGTATCCCCAGGTATCCAGCACCTCTACATTCTGAAACAGCTCCAACTCCAGATCCACATCCTCGACCACCGGAACGACCATGCGGCTCAGGCCGCTTCCGAACATCTCCTCCATCCTCTTTCTGTCCGATACGAAACGCGAGCTTCCCCCGCCCCTCTCGGCAAGGGACCGTATCAGCTCCATGTCGAAATCCTTTCCCAACCCGATGGTCGAGATGCCAATCCCCAGGTTTTTATAGTTTTCGGCCATCTCGAACATCCCGCCGGTGCTTCCTCTCCCATCCGTCAGAAACAGGACGCGGTTGGTGTATTCTCCACGAAAGTTACTCATCACCTCCTTGTATCCCAGCGTCAGCCCGGCCAGCAGATTGGTTCCCCCTGCCGGAACAATGTTCTGGACCGCGTTTTTGAACAGCCGTTGCACATCCTCTCCTCTCATCTGCGTCGAGGGGAACAGAACCCTGGCGTCATTGTCGAAGACCACGAGGGAAACGAAGTCCTTGTCCCTCACCTTCTGAATGAAGATGTCGAAGGACGCCTTCACCCAGTCCATCTTGTCCTGATCAGCCATGGAACCGCTTTTGTCTATGACGAAGGCCAGGTTCAACGGCGGAAGGTCCTCGAAGGGGATCCTCTTGCCCTGAATCCCGATCATCAGGATCTCTTCCTGGCCCCGGGTGGAAACCTGCCTGTGCCCGGAATAGAGGGTCACGCCCAAGGAATTCTCGGGCTCGGGATAGTGATAGTCCACCGCTGCGATGTACGAATCCTCGTGGATCTCACCAGGC
>CAZLRN010000215.1:0-7874 GCA_964561715.1 uncultured Spirochaetales bacterium | reverse complement strand
GCAGCCCAGTTTGGCATCTTTACATCGCTACTGGGAACCTTAGCGCTGACTCAGTATCTCGGCTTTGATTTCAGCCTCAAAGACGCCGCCTCTATCGGAATCATTGGCGGCGCGGATGGTCCAACAGCTATCTTTCTCTCATCAAAGCTTTCACCTCAGCTTCTCGGGGCAATAGCGGTGGCTGCCTACTCCTACATGGCCCTCGTACCGATCATACAGCCGCCAATCATGCGACTTCTTACGTCTAAGAAGGAGCGGCTCATCGTAATGAAGCAGCTTCGCCCCGTTTCTAGGCTGGAGAAGATTCTCTTTCCGCTGATCGTTCTGGGAATCTGCATCTTTCTCCTGCCTGATGCCACACCTCTCATCGGGGCTCTCATGTTCGGCAACCTGGCCAGAGAAGCGGGAGTGGTGGAGAGGCTTTCCAAAACCATGCAGGACTCCCTCATCAACATCGTCACAATCCTGCTGGGTCTCTCGATAGGTTCGAAGCTGAACGCGGGCGAGTTCCTAAAACTGGAGACCCTCGGGATACTCGCATTGGGAATCGTCGCTTTTGCCGTGGGCACGGCGACCGGCGTTCTATTGGGCAAGCTCATGAGCAAGCTATCCAGGGAGCCTATCAACCCGCTGATAGGTGCAGCGGGAGTATCAGCTGTCCCTATGGCGGCCCGGGTCGTCAACCGGGTGGGACTCGAGCACGATCATCACAATTTCCTGCTTATGCACGCAATGGGGCCCAATGTGGCCGGAGTTATCGGTAGCGCCGTCGCGGCTGGTGTGCTTCTGGCATTCTTTTAAAATTGGCGCAAGTTCGCCTTGACATCGAAACTTTATTCATGCTAAGGGAAGGGCTTACCGCTCGCACTTATAACTATAGATCATTCATGAACATCAGGAGGAGGAATCGTGGACATAGATAGAGGTGTATTGAATGAAGCCAACCTCAAAAAGCTCAAAGCCTTGAACAACGAAAAGGTTATGGAAGTCGTCGAGCGCTACCTCAACCTGTTGAAGCCGGCAAAAGTGACGGTAATCACAGATTCTAAGGAAGATATCGATTACGTCAGGCAGATGGCCATACGAGATGGCGAGGAGAGAAAGCTTTCAATGAAGGGCCACACGATCCACTACGACGGCTATTTCGATCAAGCCAGAGACAAGGCATCCACAAAGGTGCTGGTAACCCCTGAAATGAAGATGAGTAAGGTCATCAACACAACGGATCGCGAAGAGGGATTGAAAGAGATCCACGAGATCATGGATGGCCTCATGGAGGGAAAAGAGGCTCTTATCCGGTTTTTCTGCCTGAGCCCGCTTCATTCTAGATTCTCCATTCCTGCTCTCCAGATAACAGATTCGTCCTATGTCGGCCATAGCGAGGATTTGCTCTACAGATCAGGCTATGAGCAGTTCAAGGAGCTCAAAGGCTCCGATGACTTCTTCTACTTTGTCCACTCCGCAGGTCCCCTCGACGGACGAGGGAATACCAAGAATATCGATAAGAGAAGAGTCTACATGGATCTCAAGGGCAATCGGGTGCTGACGGTGAACAACCAGTATGCGGGTAACAGCCTCGGACTCAAAAAACTCGCCCTCCGCCTAGCCATCTACAAAGCCAACAATGAGGACTGGTTGGCCGAGCATATGTTCATCATGGGAGCTAAGCCCGTAGGAAAAGATCGCATCACCTACTTTACGGGCGCTTTTCCCAGCGCCTGCGGTAAAACCTCGACGGCGATGATTCCGGGGCAGATTATCCTCGGTGACGATATCGCCTACCTGAGAAAAGGTAATGATGGTAAGGCCTACACGGTCAACATCGAGCAGGGAATCTTCGGCATCATCATGGAAGTAAATCCCGAAGACGACCCAGTGATCTACGACACCCTCACGACTCCCCGTGAGGTGATTTTTTCCAACGTTCTTGTGAAGGACGGTGTCCCCTACTGGTTGGGAATGGGCAGGGAGCTCCCAAAAGCAGGATCAAACCATTTCAGCGATAACTGGAAAATGGGCGACAGGGACAATAATGGAAAGGTCGTAGACTACTGCCACAAGAATGCCCGCTACACGGTTCCTATCGCTGATCTCGAGAATGCCGATCCCAAGCTCCATGATCCCAAGGGAGTGCCTGTTCAGGGAGTGATCTACGGAGGACGAGACTCCGACACCTCGGTGCCGGTCTATCAGAGTCTGGACTGGGTCCACGGAGTAGCGATCGGCGCTACGCTCGAGTCGGAAACAACCTCCGCCACGCTGGGAGCCGAGGGCGTCCGTACCTTTAGCCCCATGGCCAATCTGGACTTCCTAGTGGTTCCTCTCGGCAAATACATCGAGAACCACATCGAGTTCGGTCGAGGTCTCGATCCCATGCCCCTCGTATTTGCAACCAACTACTTCCTCAAAAAGGACGGAAAGTACCTTAACTCCAAAGTCGACAAGAAGGTCTGGCTTCTCTGGGCAGAGGGAAGAGTGCACGACGAATACGAAGCCATCGAAACACCGATCGGGCATATTCCCAAATACGAGGATCTCAAAGCCCTCTTCAAGCAGGTTTTCGATAGAGAGTACACAAAGGACGAGTACAACGACCAGTTCACCGTCCGAATCGACAGGTTTCTTGCCAAGCTGGACAGGATGGACAAGATCTATGCCGAAGAAGAGGGCGTCCCGCAGGCTTTTACGAATTGCCTCAAGACTCTACGCAAGCGGCTCGAAGAGGCAAAGGCGAAGTTAGGTGAGAGTGAGGTGTTCCCTGAAAAGTTCGCCTCCTGATCCAAATACGGAGGGCTTATCGAGATGGGACAAATCTATGCATAGTATCGCAGAGCAACTGAACGAGACTCTCAAAGGCACGATAATCGAAGGTCTGCTATCTGATCTTGGCAAACGATTCTACTTTCCGAAAGGAATCGTAGCCCAGACCTCCGAGGCAAAGAAGCTCGCAACGAAGTACAACGCCACAGCCGGCATGGCCTACGATCATGGTCAGCCTATGCACCTCTCCGCTATTCGAAGATACCTGCCCGATCTCGAACCGGAGGAAATCTTCGCGTATTCAACGACATCAGGCGAATCGATTCTGAGAGAGCTGTGGCAAAAAGAGATGATCCGGAAAAATCCCTCCCTCGAGGGAAAGAGCGTCTCTATGCCTCTTGTTGTCTCGGGTCTCACCCATGGAATCTCCCTTGCGGCGGATCTCTTTACGGATCCGGGAGACGTTCTAGTATTGCCGGAGCTTTACTGGGGCAATTACCGCCTTATCTTCGAGGAACGACGCCAGGCAAAGATAGCGACCTTTCCCTTCTTCAATGAGCGGGGAGGTTTAAACATCGCCGGCCTTCAAGAAACCATTGAGAGCCGGAGATCCGGCAAAGTCATTATTCTTCTCAATTTTCCAAACAATCCCGCCGGCTATTCGCCGTCTATCAAAGAGGCCAAGCAGATAGTGAAGCTCCTAGACGAGCTGGCCAGGGACAATCTCAAACTGGTCGTGATAACCGACGATGCCTACTTCGGGCTTTTTTACGAGTGGGATGTTTTCACCGAATCACTCTTCGGACATTTGGCATCGCTGAACAAAAACATCCTGGCGATCAAGGTGGATGGAACCACTAAAGAGGATCTTACGTGGGGATTCCGAATTGGGTTTCTCACCTTTGGCAGCAAGGATCTTTCGTCGGATCACTATGAGGCACTGGAGCGAAAAACCATGGGGTTGATTCGTTCCACCACCTCTAATGCTAGCAGGCCGGCTCAGAGCCTTCTCATCAAAGCCCTTCAATCGGAGACTTACCAGGAGGAAAAGGAGAAATCCCTTGATCTCATGAAACAGAAATACCTCAAAGTCAAGGAGATCCTCTCTAGTACACCCCTGCCCCCCAACCTGAGCGTCTTTCCCTTCAACTCGGGCTATTTCATGTGTTTCGAGGTCAAGGGAGGCGGCGCGGAGTCTCTCAGGCAAAAGCTGCTCCACGAAGAGGGCGTCGGAACCATTGCCGTCGATCAGCATCTGCTGAGGGTAGCCTTCTCCTATATCGATCTCGAGGATATGGAAGACTTCTACGGCACCATACTTCGAGCGGCTGAAAAACTCGGTTCAGCCAAATAGACCCACAGGCTAGATCGTTTGAAACATCAGAGCCTTTATAGTGTGTTTGCGATTCTCCGCTTCGTCCCAGACCCGGGAGCGGGGCCCTTCGATCACCTCGTAGGTTACTTCGTTGCCCTTAACAGCAGGCAGACAATGGAGGAATATCGTTTCAGCTTTTCCGGTTTGACTCATTAGCTTATCGTTGACCTGATAGGGACGAAGAATCTCGAGTCTCTCCTTTTCCTTGGCCTCCTCCCCCAACGAGATCCAGACATCTGTGTAGATCACATCAAATCCTCTGAGGCTTCCTTCGATTCGATCGGTTACCGAAAGGCGAGCCCCCTGTTCACGAGCAATCCCCTCACAGAGGCTCATAAGCTCTTTGGCCGGATGAAGGGTGGGGGGAGCTACGATCAGGCAATTGAGTCCCATTTTGGCGCACCCGATCATAAGGGAGTTCGCGACGTTGTTTCTTCCATCCCCCACGTAGGCGATATTTATACCTTTAAGAGTGTGGAACTCCTCTTCAATAGTCATAAGATCTGCCAATATCTGGGTCGGATGATAGGAATCCGTGAGGCCGTTATAAACAGGGACACCGGCGTAATCAGCCAACTTCTGCACTGTTTCCTGTTCGAATCCACGAAACAGAATGGCGTCGAACATCCTTCCTAAAACCCTCGCTGTGTCCTCGACGGATTCCTTCACGCCCAGGTGAACATCTTGGGTCGAGAGGAATACGGGATGTCCCCCCTCCTCGGCGAAAGCGGTCTCAAAGGCGCATCGAGTCCTCGTCGAGCGCTTCTCAAAGAGCAAAGCCAGGTTTTTCCCTCTAAAACGTTCTCCGGTCTGGCCCTGGCGTTTTCTCTCTTTGAGCTCGTGAGCAGAATCGATGAGATACCGGATTTCTGCAGGGGTATAATCCTTGAGCGTCAGAAACGATCGTCCTTTGAGATTGATGGCCACAACGCTTCCTCCTGGATAATAAGGTTTCCTATGAGACTCAAAGCTCTCTTTCCCTGAGTATGAGACTATACCTGTTTCTCTCGGCCAATACAAGGTTTGACAAGGGGACGGCTCCACGTTGACAAACCGCAACCCATGTGTTTTACAATCGAGGGAGGGGGAAGCATGCGAATGGGCTTATTTGAAGGAAGAACAATATCAGTTGTAAACGATTTTTCGCTGGACGAACAGCTCTATCTCTACAATAAAACCAGGGAGCTCAAGGAATCCCGCGATGCGGCTCGCTTCCGGATCGAGGACAGGGACATTTCGGTCTATCTCATTTTTCTCGAAGACTCCACGAGGACAAAAGAATCCTTTCGAAACGCCGCTTCCTTTCACAACGTCAAGCTGAATCCCTTTCAGGCAGAGTTTTCTTCCTTTAACAAAAAAGAGAGCTATGCGGATACCTTCAAGATGCTCTGCGGCTACAGCGAATACTCGATCTTTGTTGTCCGTAGCAAGCTGGAAGGAGTCTGCCGTTGGCTGGAGGATGCCATAGGTGCCTATGCGGATCGAAACAAGCGCCGAAAAGCCTCATTTATCAATGCAGGGGATGGAAAGCACGAACATCCGACTCAAGAGTTCCTCGATGAATACAGCTTCTTTGAGCAGAAAGAGTGGAAGCGTGACCATATTCGAATTGCTCTGATCGGAGACCTCTACCATGGCCGAACAACCCATTCAAAAGCCGACGGGCTTAAAATTTTCAAAGACGTAGAGGTGGATCTCATCTCTCCTCGAGAGCTTGCAATGCCTGAGCACTACGTGAGCAAGATGAAGGAAAACGGATTCTCAGTTAGACGATTTGACAGCATCAAGGAGTATCTATCACAGAAAAAAATCGCCGATATCTGGTACTTCACTCGTCTTCAACTCGAGAGAATGGGAGAAGACGTACTGGAAAAGGCGGATCGGCTCAGAGAGGCGGTGACCATGACAAAGGATATTCTGAGTACACACGCTGAAGCGCTTCCTGAACATACAAAGTTTTACCACCCACTTCCCCGCCATAGGGAACACCCTACCCTCCCCTTCTATCTCGATCAATCACCTCTAAACGGCTGGGAGCAGCAATCGATCAATGGCTACTACACCCGGGTAATCGAACTCGCCATGTTAGGGGGCGTATTGGGAGAAGACTACGAGGGTGCGCCCAATCAGAGAACTGATGATTCAAGCGAATTCATCGAAGAAGTCGTCGCCGTGCCGAGGAAGAAGAAGGAGTACAAGATTGGATTCATCCCGATTTCCGATGGCACCGTCATAGATCACATAGGCAAGGGCGATGAGATCGAAACAATATGGGACCATATCAACAACATTCGCAGGATGTTGAATCTCAATGCGATGGGCTCCCATGGAGTCTACCAATCGGGGAATGGGGGGCTGTACAAAGGAATGGTAGCCCTGCCCAACATTATCGAGTTCGATGCCAAAAACATCAAAAAATTGGCCGCCATCGCTCCAGGTTGCACCCTAAACATCATACGCGGCCAGAAAGTCATTCATAAATATCGCATCCACATGCCGCCCCGAATTTACAATTTTGATGAGATCAGCTGCAAAAACCCCGATTGTATATCCCATCCGACACACCACGAAAACGCCATGACTGTCTTTTACCGATCGGGAGAAAACACCTTTTCCTGCAGATACTGTGAGAGGCCTCATGCTTTTCGTGAAATCTGGAATCTGTAGGGCTTTTGACCTAGAAATTAACGCGTCTGACTGACAACCTCCCTTGGTAGGTACCCCGTCGATTCATCTCGCTTTTCAGCTCCTCATAGAAACGAGCCTTCTCCCAAAATCTCCGAGGCGCTGCCAGGCGATCTCGAGGGGTATCAGTGGTAAGCCGCATCACAACAGTCTCCGGCGGCAGGCGCTCGAGCGCTTCGATCGTGTATTCGAGGTGACGAATGCTCGATGGAGCAACGATCTCCCCTGTAAGATACTCTTCATACATTTCGGTGCCCACGGGAATATGAAGGTTATGGATTTTAATTCCGTCTACTCCCTCAGAAGCCAGAAGCCCGACTGTGCTCATAATATCCTCCCTGGACTCACCGGGAAGTCCGAAGATCACGTGAACTGCGACCTTAAGCGAATGGGCCTTCAGCAGTCTGTAGGCTTCGAGAAAATCCGTCACGCTATGCCCTCTCTTAATCCGCTTCAAGGTCTCATCGGAGGCTGATTGGAGCCCCAGTTCGACCCAGACATCCCTTTCCTCCTCTCGGTATTTGCTTAAAAGCCGACCGATCTCTTCGGAAACACAGTCTGGTCTCGTCGATACGATGAACTCCTTGAAAGGGGCGAGGCTCAGCAGGTAGTCGTAAATCTTTCGTAGATCTTCAAGGGGGGCAAAGGTGTTAGTGAAAGCCTGAAGATAGAGGATAAAGAGCTTGGCACCGTATCTCTTCCTCAAAAAGCGGATCCCCTCTTCTACCTGAGCTCTCAAATCATCCGTTTCTCCCAGGTAGGGTGCTCGCGAACCCCTCTCGTCACAATACGTGCATCCAGCGTTCCCCCGGAAATCCCCGCGATTCGGACAGGAGAATCCCGCATCCACGGAGACGCGGTAAACACGGCAACCGTAACGGCGGCGAAGATAGCGACTGTAGAGATTGACTGGCTCCGGCTCCCGGCCCATTGCACCTCCCAATGTACTATGCAATTATGGAGCAAAATCTTGTTTTTTCAACAAGACTTTGCTCCGTCATTGCCACAAGCTTGCTCTGCAAGCAGCTTGCTCTGCAAGCAGCTTGCGGAGCAA
>CAZLRN010000214.1:3119-7879 GCA_964561715.1 uncultured Spirochaetales bacterium | reverse complement strand
CGCCCACAACCCAAACAATTTGGCCCATTTTTATATGCAGCCAACTACTTGCTCCGCAAGCTGCTTGCAGAGCAAGCTTGTAGCAATTCCGACTCAGATCGGTTTTGAGAAAATCTTGCTAGAATAACAAGAAATTGAGCCGGAATTGCACATCAGGCAAACTTGTCATAGTAGATTTTGTCGTCGGTTATTCCGTTAGAGGTCATGACCCTGATACAGGCGTCGATCATGCCGGGACTTCCGCAGAGATAACCCTCCATAGGTTTTCCGTTCGACTCTATCTTTTTCTTGAAGTACCGGTCCAGCACATCTGTAATGAGGCCTACTTCGCCTTCCCACTGGTCTTCGGCCGTTGGTTCGGAGAGCGCCGAAACAAAGTGAAAGCTGGGCCATTTCTTCTCCAGCTCCTGCATCTCCTCTGTATAGAAAAGGTCCTTCCGGGTTCTGGCCCCGAAGAAGTACCAGACCTCCTTGTCGGTATCACCCTTTTCGTACATGTCATACAGTATAGACTTAAGAGGGGCCATGCCTGAACCACCGGCGATAAAGATTTTCAAGGCATCGGTCTCTCGCATGTGAAAATCTCCGATTGGCGCAATGAGCCTGATGTTCTGGTTTTCCTCGAGTTCCTCGAAGACGTAGGTAGTAACGATTCCGCCGGGAACAAGCCTGACAAAGAACTCCAGGTGGGTCTTGTCAGACGGTGAGGAGGACATAGAGTACGCCCTCTGAGTGGGAGATTTCACCTTTCCTTAGGGACGGGCCTCCAACTGAGCATACTGCCCCGCTTTAAAGGAGATCTCTTTGGGATTGGTCAGCGCCACTCGTACCTCTTTTATGTCGTAGGTCATGTCCCTGATGGACTCGACGACCCCCTCGATCTCTTGAATGTTGAAAAGCTTCTCGGGGATTTCGATTGCCAAGTCCGATTTGATTTTGAGCTGACAGGAGAGCCTCGTCCCATCCTTCTTTTCGCTTTCATTCAGGTAGGGAAGTTCAGTAGGAAGAATAGGTCCTACATCTGATTTGGCCTTTACTTTGCAGACTCCGCAGCTTCCTCGGCCTCCACAGGCTGAGGGAATGAAGATTCGCTGCCCTGCCAAAGCAAAGAGGAGCGGCACGCCTCCCTTCACGACCAACTCTCTCTGGCCTCCGTTGATATCGATCTTGCAATCTCCGTAGTTGTTGACAATCGCATCGACCGCTGCGATGATCGCGGCCAGAAGAGCGCTTATCCCGCTGATGACAAGCGGACCCACTAGAAAAAGCAGTGACAAGGTTACCTCCCCTTCGTGCCGGATTATTGAACGTTGAGCATGCCGGAAAACCCAATGAATGCCATAGCCATGAGACCGATGGTTATAAGAGTAATTCCGGGACCTTTGAGCCCGGCTGGCACGGGCGCCTTCTCGATTCGCCCTCTGATTGCCGAAAGGGCCATAATCGCCAGCCACCATCCCAAGCCCGATCCCAAGCCGTAAATCACAGTTTGAATCAAGCTGTAGGTGCGTATCTGCATGAAGAGAGAGACGCCCAGGATGGCGCAGTTGACAGTAATAAGAGGTAAGAAAATTCCCAGCGCCATATAGAGGCCTTCGGACAGTCGCTCAATAAGCATCTCCAGGACCTGAACGACCGCGGCAATAACAATAATGAAGACGATGAAACGCAGGTAGACAATTCCCAGAGGAATGAGCACGTATTTCAAGACCACCCAGTTTACCGCTGTCGTGATGGTCAGTACGAGCGTGACGGCCATACCCAGACCGTTGGAAGATTGTGTGTCTTTGGAGATCGAGATAAACGAACACATTCCGAGAAAGTTGGCCAGAAGAATATTGCTCGTAAAAATCGATGCAAAGAAGAGAACAACGGGATGAATGGGAGGGCTCATTTCTCTGCCTCCGCTTTCTTTACTAGCACCAGCGTTATCCGGATGATGGCTGACATGTTCATGATCTTGCCTCCGCTTTCAGCATGATCGCTTTGGCGATCCAAATGAAAAAACCCAGAAAGAAGAAGGCACTGGGAGCCATGATCATAATCGTCCATGGCACGAATCCATTTGGCATGACAGGTATGCCAAAGAGGGTTCCGAATCCCAGGAGCTCTCTGAAAAAGGCGACGAGAAGAAGGACATACATATATCCGAGTCCCGAGGTCACTCCATCCCAGAGGGAGAGGAGGGGAGGATTGGATTGGGCAAAGGCTTCGGCTCGGCCCATGATAATGCAGTTGGTGATAATCAGTCCCACATAGGGGCCAAGGGCTTTGCTGATTTCTGGGAGGTAAGCCTTTAGAATGATATCGACGATGATGACGAAGAAAGCGATGATCAGAGTCTGAACGATCATCCTGACCTTGCGCGGAATGAAGGATTTGAGAATCGAAACCGTGAGGTTTGTCATCCCCGTGACGAATACAACGCCCAAAGTCATGATACCGGTGTTGTTGAGATTGTTGGTCACCGCCAGTGTCGAACAGATTCCCAAAATCTGGATGAAAATCGGATTATTGCCCCATAGATTTTCGCGTAGAACCGCGAGTGGCGATGGTTTGCCGTTCATCTTACTGAATTCCTCTCAATCGGGTTAATGTTTCAAGAGATGCATTGACGATCTGCTCGAAAGCTGTCGAGGTTCGGGTGGCCCCCGTCACCGCATCGACACGCCCGTTATCCTTGTCCGTGTCACCTCCGCCTGTTCCCAGTACCCGAATTCGCCCTTCGTTGATCTTTTCTCCTCTAAACTGGTCTTTGAACCAGTCCTCATCTATTCGGCCGCCGAGCCCTGGCGTCTCATTTTGTGAGATGATGTCCATGCCTATGATACGGGACAGATCCTGCTCGACGGCAATTACTCCTGTGATTGTTCCCCAGAGACCGGGTCCCGAGAATTTGATCGCTAGCGCTGATCGACCATCGATCTCCGCATGATAGAGTTGAACGCCCTGTTCCGTTGACTCGGTGACGCGGCTGTCGTAAAGCTCATAGTCCGCATCCGATCCCGATATCTCGATTCCGAAGGCGGACAGTATGGATCTCCGCTCGGAAAGCACTCTGTTACGGTCAATCTTTACTCTCGTGAACTCGTTGGTTAGCGCCAGTAGAGCCACGAAGACAAAGGAAACGATAAAAGTGACGATTACAGTGTAGAAGATACCCTCTCTGTTCATGTAGCCTTCTTCTCCTCTGTGCCTCTTGCCTTGCTCTTTAGCACGAGATTATCAAGGAGACTGGCAAAGGTATTGGCCAGAAGGATTCCGAAACTCGTTCCTTCCGGAAAAAGGGAGAAGGTTCGCACAAGTACTGTCGTGGAACCTACGATGATTCCATACAGCCAAAGAGAAGCCTTCTGCTTCGGAGCTGATACCGGATCGGTGGAATAGAAAACTGCTACAAAGAAAAGCGAACCGGCTATCAGGGATACGGGTGGCAAGGTCTTCTCCACGCCGAAGAGGTGCAGCGCTAAAGTGAGGGCGGCTGCGCTAAGCAAGGTAGTCAGAATCTGCCGCCAGTTTGCCGTTTTAGTGGCGATGAGATAGATGGCCGCTATCAAGATGAGGACGATCGAACTCTCACCCATGGATCCGGATCGGAATCCCAAAAAGGTCATGAGATAGTCAATGGGTTCTCCCTGCCTCAACATCGCCAGAGGTGTGGCAGTTGTAAGGGCGTCGGCTCCGATTCCGAAGCTCCCGGGCTCGAGAAAACCCCCCTGTAGTTGATTGGGAAAGGTGATATATACGAAGAGGCGACCGCTGATGGCAGGGTTGAAGATATTTCTTCCAAATCCGCCATAGATCTCCTTCGCGATAAATACGGCAAAGGTGATCCCGATGATGGCGATCCACCACGGTGTTTGAGCGGGTAGTCCGAGAAGATAGAGACTGCAGGTTACCAGGACCGCTTCTGAGACCTTTTTCTTACGGCTTTTCTCGAAGAGGTACTCGATCCCGATTCCAACCGCAAATACCAGTACTCCAAGCAAAAGCAGCCGCCATCCGTAGAGGTAAATGGAGAAGAGATATATGGGTATGAGGGCAATCAGCACCCTCCTCATCATCACCTGTTTTTGAAACACGTGTGTCTCCGACTAAAACTGATTTTTGCTGCGTGTGCCAAAACGCCCACTCTACGCGCACACCAGAGACCTGTTCAAATGCAAAATCCTTGAATGGTCGCACCAATACTATATGGTATTACAAGAGTTCTTCAAGGGGTCGCGCCGAGCGCATTCCAAGCGCATTCCAAGCTCATTCCTATGAGCAGCGCAGCGCAGGCAAGAGGATTTCTGCGCTCTTGACAGTAGATAGGCTTTGAATTAAATTGGTGATGCTTTCGGTCGTCCCGAAGCGGACTATCATCCTAATCTCTATGTCTCAAGCAATTATCTATGGAAGGGAGTTGATAATGAAGGTTAAAATTGACGGTGATCTTTGTACAGCATGCGGGCTCTGTGTCGATAGCGTTCCCGATGTCTTCAAGATGGGTGATGATGTGGCAGAGGTGATTTCCCCCGATGTTCCATCCAATGTCGAAGAGGATGTGCAGAACGCAGCCGATGATTGCCCCGTAGAGGCGATATCTGTCGAATAGGAATTCGACTTCGAATAGGAATTCGACTTCGAATAAAGAGTTCGAAATAGCTGCAATCTGACAGCTCACACTGCAGAGATGCAAAGTCCTTAATTGCAGATTTCAATTCTTAATTGCAGATTTCAATTCTTAATTGCAGATTTCAATTCTTAATTGCAGATTT
>CAZLRN010000214.1:0-3019 GCA_964561715.1 uncultured Spirochaetales bacterium | reverse complement strand
CAAAAAGAATCACGCAAATCGACAATTAGGGGGTGGGGTATTCTATCGAAAAATCTCCCACCCCCCTTAAGTTTCCTTTTTCTGTATATCACATACCTCTATTGATTCCGAATTCTCAATAACTCCGACTTAGCGCATTTAACTGAAGAAGGCTTTTGATTCGCCTACACATTGAATATATGTTCTATTATATTAGGGGGAAGAGTATATCGTTGGCTGCGCCCACAACCCAATCAATTTGGCCCATTTCTTACATGAAGCCAACTACTTGCTCTGCAAGCAGCTTGCAGAGCAAGCTTGTAGCAATTCCGGCTCAGATCGGTTTCGGACAATCTTGCTAGAATAAGAAGAAATTGAGCCGGAATTGCATAAAGGCCTGGAGGCAGGTGAGTAGAAGCCGAAAAAGGGAAGAGAGAGTTGACCATGGAGAAGAACGAGATCCTTAGCCTCATCGAGAGTCTTGTCGATGACTCTCAAGTTGCGATTCTTGCAACAGTCGATGCACACGGGAATCCCGCGATGCGGTGGATGACGCCGGCCATTATAAGCGGGAGACCCGCATCCCTCTTTGCGATCACTTCGCCGAATTTTCGTAAGGTGAAGCATTTGGAAAAAAATCCTGATGTGGAGTGGATGATTCAGACACGCGATCTCAATCAGGTCGTCAATATCAAAGGCAAAGTGACCGTGGTAGACAACCCCTCTCTCAAATCAGAGGTCCTCGAAAGCATTGGCAAGCGGCTCGAGGTTTTCTGGAGAGTCAATCGCAAGACTGACTTTCTCGTGCTCGAGACAGTCATTACTGAAGCGACTTTTTTTAAGCCCCTCGAAAGAAAAAAAGAAATCGTCTCGATCAGGTGAGGAGGTAACATGCCGACGAAGACATCTTCGAGGAAGCCCATATCCTCAAAGAAATTGCCGTCCAAAGCTTCTGGAAGCGAGGCGCGGAAATATGATAAGGCGTTTCTCCTCGACTGGATGCAGGAGATGCTACTGATTCGCCGTTTCGAAGAAAAGGCCGGTCAGATGTATGGGCTCAGGAAAATCGGCGGTTTCTGCCATCTGTACAACGGCCAGGAAGCGATTGCAGCGGGAACCGTGGCAGCCCTGGATCTCAAAACGGACTACGTCGTCACAGCATATCGGGACCACGGACATGCATTGGCCTGTGGAATGGACCCCGGCGTCGTTATGGCAGAGCTCTTCGGTAAAAAAACTGGATGTTCCAAGGGGAAGGGCGGCTCGATGCACCTCTTCGATGCAGAGCGACACATGCTGGGTGGTAACGGAATTGTAGGTGCTCACATACCTGTGGCAACGGGCGTAGCTTACAAGATCCGCTACCGCAAGGAAAAGGGAGTTGTTCTCTGCTTGTTCGGTGACGGGGCCATTCATCAAGGATCTTTTCATGAGAGCATGAATTTAGCCCGAATCTGGAATCTACCTATTGTCTATATCTGCGAAAACAATCAATTCGGCATGGGGACTCGATTCAACAGAGTCTCTTCCGTCGAGGATTTTTCGCTGATGGGGGTTTCGTACAATATTCCGGGCAAGCAGGTGGACGGGATGAATGTTCTCTCTGTGTACGAGGAGGTAGCCGAGGCGGTGAAACGGGCCAGAGAGGAAGGCCTTCCGTCATTCCTGGAGATCCGAACCTACAGGTATCGTGGCCACTCTATGAGTGATCCGGCTACCTACCGCACGAAAGAAGAAGTGGAAGAGTATAAGAAACAGGATCCCCTTTTCATCTTGAAGGACTATTTGCAGACGAGAGGGCTCTTGACCGAAAACGATTACGATGAGATGGACAAAAAGGCCAGAAGAATGAGTGACGAGGCGATGAAATTTGCGGAAGCGAGTGAAGAGCCGGAGGTCGCGAGTCTGTACGAAGATGTATTGGCCTAACGCAGGTCTGGCTGTGCAGGATTGCAGCGGCCAACGCAACAGGGAGGATGGGAAATGCCAGTG
This sequence comes from uncultured Spirochaetales bacterium, assembly GCA_964561715.1. GTDB lineage: Bacteria > Spirochaetota > Spirochaetia > SZUA-6 > CAZLRN01 > CAZLRN01. The sequence continues at coordinate 1,048 of CAZLRN010000214.1, read as the reverse complement.
ATAACCTACCGCGACGCCGTGAGACAGGCCATAGACGAAGAGATGGAGCGGGATGACGCTGTTCTGTTGATGGGAGAAGAAGTCGGGGAGTATAATGGCGCGTACAAAGTGAGCAAAGGCCTCCTGGAGAAATATGGACCGGAGCGAGTCGTCGATACGCCGATCACCGAGCTGGGATTCACTGGGGTAGGGGTAGGAGCGGCCATGGTGGGTTTAAGGCCCATTGTCGAATGGATGACCTTCAATTTTGGAATCCAAGCCCTGGATCAGGTCATCAACAATGCAGCAAAGATGCGTTATATGAGTGGAGGGCAGTTCATGCTGCCGCTGGTCATCAGAGGGCCCAACGGCCCTGCCGAGTACCTGGCCGCGCAACACTCCCAGGCCCTGCAAGCCATTTTCGCACATGTTCCTGGTTTGAAGGTTGTTGCCCCGGCAACGCCGTATGACGCCAAGGGGCTTCTTAAATCGGCTGTTCGGGACGATAATCCGGTAATCGTTCTCGAAGGTGAACTGATGTACGCATGGAAGGGTGAGGTGCCGGAGAAGGAGTATCTGGTACCCCTGGGCAAGGCCGATGTCAAGAGGGAGGGTCGGGATGTGACCCTTGTCACCTACTCCAAACCCCTCAAGGTGGCCGAGGAAGCCGCAGAGGTACTCCAAAAGGAAGGCATCGAATGTGAGATCGTCGATTTGCGGTCACTTCGTCCCCTGGACGAGTCGAGCATCTACGCCTCGGTCAAAAAAACCAATCGATGCGTCGTCATAGACGAGTCATGGCCTGTAGCCAGCGTTGGGTCCCACGTCGCGTGGTTGATCTCCAAAAATTGCTTCGATTTTTTGGATGCCCCGGTAGAGTTTGTATCGTCTGAGGATGTGCCTATGCCCTACAATCATGTCTTGGAGCTAGCGGCACAGCCTTCGGTAGACAAAGTCGTAAAAGCCGTAAAGCGGGTCCTTTACCTTTAAGAAGCTCTCGATGTGCAATTCCGGCTCAATTTCCTGTTATTCTAACAAGTTTTTCTAGAATTGAGGTGAGCCGGAATTG